>DAIPJJ010000274.1:0-3936 GCA_036770325.1 Terriglobales bacterium | reverse complement strand
TCTATCAGAAAACTCGTGGCGGGCTTGTACTGGAGCAGAAAATCTATCTTTTCGGCACCGGTTGCGCCCGCACGGCTGATCAGAAGTAGGCTGAACTGCCGGCCGTGAATGCTCGAGATGAGCAAGTTGGTTTCCGCTGCCCTCTCGGTCAGGGCCTTCACGAGTACCAGTTGCGGCTCGTGTTCTGAATGCTCGACCAGAAAAAGCGCAGGGTCGCCGACAGCGACAGAATTCACCGGTTCAGGCAGTCGGATCGCCGTTACGAAATGTGCGGCAACCTCCACCGCTGTGACCTTGCCATCCATTGCATCCTTCACTCGAACTTGCGGCATGACAGCCGGAACCTGAGCGCGCGCTTCAAACGTTGCGGGCAACAGGCAACAGACCAGGATCGACTTAAGCACGTTCATCGCTCACCTCGCAGTTCAATGGCCTCCGCTATCAAGGTCACAGCGGCTTTTTGTCCGCATCTGGCGCGAAATCTTTTGGCCACGCGGCTGACATACCCGTGCACATCAATGGAGGAATAATCAAGTTGCCGACGAAGGATCGGCCTCTCACCCACGTAGTAGGCAGCTATGGCCAACCGGAATTCGCCCTTGAACAGTCGGATCAACCACGCCAGATAAGCCACGCCGCCCCTTATGTTCTCGTCAAGGCGATAGCGATTTCCAACTCCAAACCGTGCTGCTGTTTCCGGCATAAGTTGCATCAGGCCCACGGCGCCTTTTCTTGATACGGCATCGGGATTCCAAGAGGATTCTTCGTCGATGATCGCTTCTACGAGCTCTATAGGAACTCGATATACCGTCGCGTAATACACAGCCCACCGGTCAGAGAGAATGCGGACATCGGCAGAGGTCAACACTTGCGCTCGTGCGACGTGTATCGAAAGCAGCAGGCAGCAGGCATAGCCAATCCGTTTCATGCCACTCCCTCGGTCAGTACGGGTCTTTCACTGCGAGGCAAGATTTTGCCAGGGCCGCCGCTTGCGATAAGTTCATCGCGATATCGCTTTGAGTCGGCAACTAGCCCCTCAAACCCAGCGCGCAGCATCAATCGCTTGCGATCCCCATCCGTCTTTGCCAATAGCGGTAACAACAAGTCGCGTTGTTCATGTGAGATTTCTTCCGACCCAAGGATTTCAAGGGCCTGGGCCAAGTCCAACATCTCGGCAATCGAGGGAGGCTTCTCCATGTTCCAGCCGCGCAGAGCATGAGCTAGTCCGGCCAACTGGCCGCGTAACCGCGGACTCTCACTCCGGCTCCTGATAGTCAAGATCTCGGTTTCACGTTCGACGGTGGGGTAGTCGAATCGCAGATAAAAACACCTGCGCCGCAAAGGATCGCCGAGCCGGCGTTCTTCATTGGAACTCAGCACGACGAAAGGCACAGTTGTGGCAGTAATTGTTCCGAGTTTCGGCACGGTGATTTGCCAGGCGCTCAGTACTTCAAGCAGCAAAGCTTCGAAACCTTGGTCTACCTTGTCGATTTCATCAATGAGCAGAACGCAGGGACGCTCCGGGCAACGCAAGGCACGGAGTAGAGGACCCTCCACAAAGAAGTCGAGTGTATGCAGATGCTGTCGAATTCCATTCCAATCCTTCGCCAAGTTCTCGCTTTGGGTCTCGAGAAACAGTTTCTGCAACGCTTCGTCGAATCTCCCGATTGCCTTGTCCTCGGTGATGCCGGCATAGCACTGCAGACGCTCCACCGGCGCACTGGCGGCCTCCGCAACGGCGTAGGCAAGCTCCGTCTTCCCGCATCCGGGTGGTCCTTCGATCAGCAGGGGCTTACGCATCTGCGCAGCGAGATACACAACGGACAACGTCACCGGATCGACAATGTATCGAGCAGCGCGCAGTTTGCAGGCTAGTTCAGCGGCAGATACAAACACAATGTTGTCCCTTCGGCGTGAACACTACACCGGAAGCGGTTCGTTCGCACTCGTGGAAAAGTGGCACGATGTTATCCCGTGGCATGCTTGAGGCGAAGGGAATGACTACGCTCAGACGTAGGGACGGCGAAATGCTTGGCCAGCGAGTCGGGCACGCCGAAAGATTTTGCATTTCACCGATTGCACTCTCACTGACTCTCGCTTGGTGCCGGGTGATTCACTTTTTTCTCGCGCAAAATACAAGTCTCTTTCGCCGACCGATTTCAAATTCACTGACCGACCATGAGATGGAGAAACACTTGAACTAGCCCACGCCGACACAAGGGCGGAATCCACTCGAAGACGATTCCGATCGAAGGAACCCGTGCGCAAAAACTGCACCAATCGAACTCTTGCTGTCAGGTCGCCCTTGTGTGACCCGTCGAAACTGAACTGGCGGACGACCGCGTCAAAACATCCGATTTGTTTTTTAGAACTGGGAACACGGAGGAGCAGGCTCACGTCGCCAGAAGTGTGACCAGACAATAGTGGATTGGCCGAAAACATCAGATATCCCGATTCTGTTGCCGTGAAGGATGTACTCATAACCTAGATCCTGGCACGCCATTCCAACTTGTCTGGGGATCTGCCCGTACTCTCCCATCCAGCAGCAGAGAAGAAACGGACTGGCTTAGATGGAGTCGAGAGATCTTCGACGGCAGGTTGCACACTGGATTCCACGGTTGCCTGCACATGTGGCTTTCTGCAAACCGGGAACTGATCCGGGCCTGGATCTCTACGTGTTCGCCAGAGCTTCATTTGACTGAAATCTAATCATGCAGCTATAGCAAACATGCAGTTGAAAGCCTGTCCCGCCCCGGAGGATGTTCGCCAGCCTCACGCCCTCCGGGGCCTTCGGACAGGGTCGACAGACGAGGTAACCAAGAAGTGTTCAGTGCCGCCAAATGCGAATCGAGAACACTTCCGCCTGAAAGCGGATGTCGATCCACCCGAATGGGCGACATTGCTATAATCCGCAAACAGGCGAACATCGGCGCTCCGTTTTCTCCACAGGAGATGGAGCGCATGGCAAAGAGGAGGTTTCAGGACCCCAAGCCCCAGCGCCGTGGGGCGTGGTGGACGATCCGTGTTTGGCGCGACGAATTTGTTGGCGGCAAGCACGTTCGCAAGCAGCAGCGCGTACGCCTGGCAGCCGCGACGATGACGGAGCGGGAGGTCAGGAAAATGGCGGCCGAGTATCTGCGACCGCTGAACCAGGGGCTCGAAAGTCTCGGATCGGCGACCAACTTCGAGCATTTCATCGAAACGATATACAAGCCGGTGGTGAAACCGTTGATGGCAACGACCAGTTTCGACAGAACGCGTGGTGTGCTGGACAACTATCTGGTTCCCGCGTTCGGAGGATGTTGCCTTCGGGAACTCACTCCACTCACACTCCAAACCTACTTCTCAAAACTCACGACGAGCACAAAGAACGTTGCGCTCTCCCATGAGTCGCGAGACAAAATCCGTGACGTGCTATCGAGCGCGCTACGCTTCGCTGTCCAACACGATCTGCTGGTCAGGAATCCGGCAGAGTCGCTTCGCATCCCGCCAGACAGGCGGGGCAAGAAGCGCAACAAACCCTATCTCACACCGCATCAGTTCGACACGCTCGTGGAGCTGATTCCCGAACCGTATGCTTCGATGGTGTACGTCGCCATCTATACGGGACTGCGGGTCAGTGAACTGGCAGGTCTGCGCTGGAATGACATAGGACCCAATTCCATCACGGTCGATGAGCGGTACTGCCGCGGCGACTGGGGCGCACCGAAAAGCGAAGCCTCGAACGCGACTATCGGTGTGAACCAGTGTGTCATCGAGCGGATCCACCGCTTGAAAGAATTAACCGTGGAAGTCTGTGGCGGCGGCCCGAAGGCAAAGGCGGTGCGCAAGTATCGCTGCGTGAAAAAAGACGGGCCGGATGATCTGGTTTTCCAGTCCATCAAGGATGGGAAGCCGATCCGCGATAACAACATTCTGTGCCGGTTCATCAAACCA
>DAIPJJ010000128.1:0-12822 GCA_036770325.1 Terriglobales bacterium | reverse complement strand
CGTGCTCACTTGCAACTCGCATGCGTGAATTCCGGTCGCGGAGTCCGACCAGAAGGCAAGCGCTGTTCAGATGCCGGTCGCAAGAGAAGTTTTGTATATTGATACGCTGATCTCGGCGGCGAACGTCGATCGGGCGCGCAGCCAAACGAGAAGCCGCAATAGCCAGACTCCACTCCATGCGAATCGCCATCGACACGGGCGGCACCTTCACTGATTGCGTGTACCTGAAAGGCGGCATTCCAGCGGTTTTGAAACTTCCCTCCACACCGGAGGACCCCGCAAGTTCTGTTCTCGACGCCATTCGCCAGATTGCGAGCAGCGCGCAGGCCGAAGTTCGCCACGGCACGACAATCGGCACAAACGCGCTACTCGAGCGCAAAGGCGCACGCGTTGCATTCGTCACGACCGCCGGCTTCGAGGACACAATCGCCATCGGCCGCCAGGTGCGTCAGCATCTTTACGACTGGATGGCAACACCCGCTCCGTGCATCGTGCCGCAGGAGCTGCGCTTAGGTGTCGCAGAACGAGTGAGTTCGGAAGGCAAGATTCTGCGATTTCCCACGGCAAACGATCTCAGTAAGCTTCGTCGAGCAGTTCGGTCAAGTGACGCGGAGAGTGTCGGCATCTCATTACTTTTCTCCTTCGCCAATCCCAGGAATGAACGGGCGGTTGCGGCCGCCCTTCGCGACCTGGGACTTCCGATTTCCATTTCGCACAAGATTCTTCCCGAATTTCGCGAGTATGAGCGCGCGGCAACGGTTGTGGTGAATGCCTATTTGTCTCCTAGAGTCGGTTCCTACGTTCGTCGGCTGGACTCCGAGATCAAGCGCAAACACCGGGGATTGCTCTATGTAATGCAATCTTCGGGCGGAATTATTTCTGCCAAAGTTGCTGCGTCCGAACCAGTTCGCACGGTGCTCTCGGGGCCCGCTGGGGGAGTCATCGGCGCGCACTGGATTTCGCGCCTTTCCGGATTCGAAAAGGTCATCAGCTTCGATATGGGAGGGACATCAACCGACGTTTCGCTGATCGATACCCGCGGTCCCCAGATCACGAATGAGTCACGCATTTCGGACATTCCGATTTCTGTTCCCGTCCTGGAGATCCATACGGTCGGCGCAGGTGGCGGATCGCTGGCGCGTTTCGATCGTGGAGGAATTCTTCGAGTCGGTCCGGAGTCGGCCGGAGCCGATCCCGGACCAATTTGCTATGGGCGCGGGGAACAGCCAACCGTCACTGACGCGAACCTCGTGCTTGGGCGGCTCGATGCCGAACTCGCGCTCGCCGGAAGGGTGAGGCTCGACGAAGCGCGCATGCGCCATTTCATGGAAAAACATCGCGGCAGGCTTTATTCGGCCGAGGAGTTCGCGTCAGGCATCGTGCGTCTTTCTGAAGTTGAGATGGAAAAGACCATTCGCCTGATCTCGGTTGAACGCGGCCATGATCCGCGCCAGTTCACGTTGGTTGCTTTCGGGGGCGCCGGTCCCCTGCATGCTTGCGCGCTCGCCCGGGCACTTGGAATTCCGCGGGTTCTGGTTCCAGTGATGCCGGGTGCGCTTTCCGCCCTGGGAATTCTCGGTGCAGATGTCGTCCGCGACTACTCACGAACAGTGATGATTCCGATCAAGAACTATTCGCAACAGGAGTTGCCGGGTGCTTTCTTTGCGAACTTTGCGAAGGCTCGGCGATCTCTGCGGTTAAAAGCTTTCGAATCGGGCGCTGGAACGGACTCCGAATTCAACCACCACTTTTCCCAACTGGAAGCCCTAGCCACAGCTGGAACCGCGCTCGCCGCAATCGAGAAATGTTTCTCTCAACTGGAGGCCCTAGCCACAGCCGAATTTAAGAAAGAAGGCCTGCGTGGCACCGCGATTCGATCCGCCGATCTCCGTTACGCTGGACAAGGCTACGAAATCAACGTTCCCGCCGGGCCAGACATGTTCACCGACTTTCATAACGCGCATCGGCGACGTTACGGCCACGCCGATGAGCGCCGCGCGGTTGAAATCGTTAATGTACGTGTACGAATGATTGCAGCATCAGAACCGATCGGACTTCCGCGCCGAGAACTCGGATCAAGTGATGCCGGGAACGCGCTGATAAAACGTAAGAAGGTGATGTTCGACGGCCATTGGCTTGAAACCGCAGTTTTCGATCGCAACCTGCTCGCGCCAGGAAATTCATTCGAGGGGCCGGCGGTCGTTCACGAGTACAGCGCAACGACAGTGATACCTCCGGGCTGCCGAGTGAACGTTGATGAGTTTTCGAATTTGATAATCGAGGTTTGAGGTCTTGCGAAAGCCTTTAACCGCGGGGATCGCGGAGTTGAATGGAGATCGCGGAGAAAAGCCGCATGTCGCTATTTTGATTGCAAGATCGAACAGACAAAATGAACGTGTTTGATCCAATTGAACTTGCTGTCTTCAAAAGCGCAACCCGCTCTGTGGCTGAAGAGATGGGAGCCTCTCTCCGGCGCACTGCGTTTTCACCCAACATCAAAGAGCGCCGCGACTATTCTTGCGCCGTGTTCGACGACGCTGGTCAGGTCATCGCGATGGGTGACCACATGCCGGTGCATCTCGGGTCGATGCCAATGTCCGTGCGGGCCGCCATCGATGCTCTCGAACTGGATTCAGGCGACATCGCAGTGCTCAATGATCCGTTCGCAGGCGGAACTCATCTTCCGGATATCACCATGGTGCAGGCCGTCTATGTCGGCGAATCAACCGCTCCCCTTTTCTATGTTGCTTCGCGCGCGCACCACGCCGACGTGGGCGGGCGATATCCAGGATCGATGGGACTCTGCCGCGAAATTTATGAAGAGGGTCTGCGGATTCCGCCAGTAAAGCTGGTGCGCGGCGGCGTGACCGATGACTCCGTGCTGGCAATGATTCTTAACAACGTGCGCACCCCCGAGGAGCGCGAAGGCGACCTCGCAGCGCAGATGGGAGCATGCCGGGTTGGAGAGACTCGGCTGCAAGAATTGACTTCACAATTCGGAAGAGAAAAGACGCGAACCCTATGCGCAGAATTGCTCAATTACTCCGAGCGGCTCATGCATGATGAACTCGCGCAAATGCCCAAAGGAAAATTTATTGCCGAAGATTTCCTCGATAGTGACGGTTTCGGGGACGAGCCCGTTCGCCTTCGCGTCAGTATCGAACTCGATCCAAAATTACGCTCAGCACGCGTCGATTTCTCCGGCTCGAGTCCGCAGGTTCAAAGCAGCATGAATGCGGTGTTTGCGATCACCTACTCGGCCACATTTTATGTATTCCGGTGTTTGCTGCCCGAAGACGCACCCGCGAATGCGGGCCTGATGCGGCCAATCGAGGTGCATGCTCCGGAGCTCAGCGTCGTAAATGCCGCTCCACCAGCCGCAGTTGCCGCTGGAAATGTTGAGACTTCGCAGCGAATTGTTGATGTGCTGTTGCGCGCGCTTGCGAAAGCGATACCCGAGCGCGTTCCCGCAGCTAGCTCTGGAACTATGAGCAATCTGACTATCGGTGGGATCGATCCACGCACACAGAAGGCATTTGCGTACTACGAAACCATCGCCGGAGGGATGGGAGCGCTGCCCAACGCCAACGGGCTTTCGGGCGTACACACGCACATGACCAACTCCTTGAACACCCCGATTGAGGCGCTCGAATATGCCTACCCATTTCAAGTGCGGCGATATTCGTATCGCGCAAATTCAGCCGGAAAAGGCAAATATTCAGGTGGTGATGGTCTGGTCCGCGAGATCGAGTTGCTTTCGGATGCGCAAGTCACGCTTATGAGTGATCGCAGGAGATTCCAGCCCTACGGGCTTGAAGGCGGGGAACCGGGCGAGGCGGGCAAAGCCACTCACATCTCTGGTCGAGCCAAGAAAGAAATTCCCGGGAAGTCTAGCGTCTTTGCGAGCAAGCATGATGTTGTCGCAATCGAGACACCCGGCGGTGGAGGATGGGGAAAAGCAAAAGCCTCTAACCGCAGAGATCGCAGAGTTGGATCGAGACCGACGAGGAAAGCAAGAACCTAGCTAATGCGCTCGTTCATATCTCAGGTTCGGTCCGGAAAATCAGGAACCTGCTTCCCTATCGCGAAACGGCAGCGAACAAGCTGGTGTGAATCAACGACTGAAATTGCTTGTCGTCAGTCTTGAAATGCATCTGCAGCTTCGAGTTGTCCGAGTTCACAGAAACATCTTCGAGTGCAGCTTTTTCCACCGGCGAAGCGGTCATTCTCTTGTAAATCACGCCTGCCTTTACCAGCGACGAAAGGGTTGCGGCGGTAACGGAATCCGACGTAAGCACATCCAGATCGAACTTCACGCCATCTGTAAAATTCATTGTGTACCGCGAACCGAGAATGTGCTTCTTCACCGTTTCATAGTCGGCGAGTCTTGAAGCATCTCCCAACGCCGAGAGCATCATATTCTGCGTTCCCTTCTGGTCGAGGATGCTCCACACGGGACCCGACTCGACGTCGCCGATCATGTCAGCGATATCGGGATTTGAGTCGAGAGACTGAACATACCCATCACGCGCATCAATCGCGCCACGCAGCGCAAGGCCAGTTCCAAAAAGCAGTGTCGTTTCATCGAGGAAGGACATTTCCATGCCGTCGGACATCGGGTAAATATCGGAATCGTGGTATTTCACCGGCTTAACTTTTTTGTAGCGCAGCCTGCCAAGCACAGTCTTGGTCGAGAATACCCCCTGTGCTGCACCCACAATTTGCACTCCCTGCTTAGGCTTGCGGTAAGAAATGAAAGTCAAGCTATCCACATCGCGGTCGGTGGAAACGCCAATGCCCTTGAGCGCAGTTTCAAACTGCTTCAGGTTCTCCGGCAACACCTGCTGCTTCAGTTGCTGCGCCGTGTCGGAATTCTTCAGCGCGCGATAGTCCACGCAAATCAGTTGCTGCACGTCGGAAGGAATGGCCGGTCGCACGGACGATGGCAGCGGCGCAGCGAAAGCTCCGGCGCTCAAGAGAATCAGGACTGCGGCCAGGCGCTTGGGGAGGAACATTTTCATATCGACCTCAGGAATCAATTACTTAGATGCAGGGCTGGATTCAGCAGTCACCCAGCTATATCGTCATTGTAGTCGAACGGGCTAAGCGCCAAGCTGATGACCAAGGTACGAGACCCTGTGCCTTTAAGAACGCACCGCCTCAGCTTTTTTGCGGATTTGCGAGAGGAACTCCCGGTCCTGCAGCGATTCCAGGTTGATATCCACATTGGCCAGCGCGCCTTCGATTGCTGCACGCGCAAGCGCGGCGGCAGTGGTCAGATCAGACTTCATATTCGGATTCGTAATCGGGCGCAATCGTTCAGCAATCGTGAGCACATCCTTCGCCCGCTCAGCAACACCCAAGGGGACGCTTGTCGCCTGCTTGAGCGCAGAATCGATCAAACCGTCGGCTGCGGCGGACTCTTTCGATTTCTTATAGGCCGACATGACAGCGCTATACGACTCCGCATCCGCTTCGATTGACGCTTTCAATTCTTCGCGTAGTTGTGAGAGTCGCGAGATCGCGTCGCTCAATTCACGCTCGTACTGCGCGTACGCTTTTTTCCCGCGCGACATGGAAGCGACCATGGTTGCCAAGCCTGCGGCCATTGCTGCACTGGCGGCTGCAGCGCTGCCTCCGCCGGGAGTCGCAGATGGGGCCGCAAGCTGCTCGATAAACGGCTCGACCCCTGCACGCAGCCGCCCCACCGCCATCTTGCCACCCATCACAGCTGTGAGTCGGTTCTCTAGAATCAGCGCCGAATCAAAATTCTCAACTTGCAAGAACCATTCTGCCGCCTGCTCCAAAGCTTTTTTGGGAATGAGCCCGACGATCTCGCTGCTGCTCGGGGCGACTCCGTACCTGGCTGCTTCGCGCTTCACTAGCTCGTAAACACGATGCACCGGCGTCTGCTCAAAATCCGTCAGATTCATCGAGACCTGCGCCTGGCCACGCACCAGAAATCCTGCCGCTTTTACAAAACGCAAGCCGCCAGTCGAGAAGCGCACGGCCTTCGCGATCCTCTTCGCGATGTCGACATCTGAGGTATTCAGAAAAATGTTGTACGCGATCAGAAACTTGCGCGCACCAACCACACATGCTCCCGCCGTTGGGTGCAAACGTAATTCGCCAAAGTCAGGTTTACGCGCAGGCACCGTCGCAATCTCATCGCGTATGCCTTCGAATTGGCCGCGACGAATGTTTTCTAAGTTTTGTCGGTCGGGCGAAGTGGCCGCAGCTTCGTAGAGATAAACGGGGACCTGATACCGCTTCCAAATCTGTTCGCCAACATGGCGCGCCATGGTGACGCAATCTTCAATGCTCACTCCCTCAATCGGAATGAAGGGAATCACGTCTGCTGCGCCCAGCCGCGGGTGTGCGCCTTTGTGGACGTTGAGGTCGATGATCTCTGCCGCCTTCCCTACCCCTCGGATCGCAGCTTCCTGAACCGCTTCACGCTCTCCGACGAGAGTAATGACGCAGCGATTGTGATCGGCGTCCATCTCGCGATCGAGAAGGTAGACGCCGTCCACCTTTATCGCATCGA
This sequence comes from Terriglobales bacterium, assembly GCA_036770325.1. Lineage (GTDB taxonomy): Bacteria > Acidobacteriota > Terriglobia > Terriglobales > Acidobacteriaceae > Gp1-AA145. The sequence continues at coordinate 6,275 of DAIPJJ010000128.1, read as the reverse complement.
CAATCGCATCAACTTTTGATTTATTGCGCCCCTCAGAAAAATTGGGGACGCATTCGACGAGCGTCTGCATAGGCGAAGAATATCTGAATCTACTCTCGCGCTCCACTCCTGTGTTGGTTCAGCTTGTTGTAGTCCCGGCAGTACGTGCGAAGCCCGAAAGCTGACGTGATTTTCGAATATCCAGCTTCGAGCTGCCGCTTGTACTGATCGAGGTAAAAGTCCATCGGGTCCTGGGGATCCATATCAATAAGGACCAGGTCGGCGTCGTTCATTGTCAGCTTCCCAAATCGCAGCCCTCCGCCGCGATACGCCATGTAGTTGCCCGGAATTTTCATCCACGACGGAGCCGGAGTGCCGTACTCCTGAATGATCTCGTTCCCAATAATCGCTATTGAGTGGAGCTTGCCTTTTATATGTGGAGGCGGAAACAACTCTTCCGGCGAAAGCAGCAGATCGTCTTTGTCCGCGCGGAGCCCGCGAACTTTCCTGGTATCAATGGTGTTTGCCAGTGTCTTGCCCAGCAGGTCCATCAGTCCTTTAATCGGAAGATGCCCGGCCTTCAATTTTTCCGTGTGAACTCGAATCTCACCCTCGGGCGTCACTGACAGCGATCCCTCAGCCTCAAACGGCACATCGCCCTTTGAGTGGAGTTTGCCCTGTATTTTCAGCCTGTTTCCCCGCGGCGTCACGCGAACGTCTTTGAGCGGAGAGTCCGGCACGGCGAGCGCATATCGATTCATGACGTTCGAGAGCGCATCGGTGGTGACGGATATTTTTGCCGACCGAATTGATATGTTGAACGAGTTTGCATTATCGAAGACGATTGTCGCCTTAGGTTCAGTGGGCTCGAGTTCACCCTCCAGTTGAATGATGTGAACGGCAATCGGTCCCGTGAAGTGGTACATCACGTTGTGCATCTCGGCCTTCACTTGCGCACGCAGGACCGACTCTCCGCCGGCGAAGGCCAGCAGCACTAGTGCCCACGATATCCCTGTCCGGAAATTCACCCCGGCTTGGATGCCAGGCGCGTGGTCTGCAAGATGTAATGTTTGTGATAGCGGCTGGGTAGGAGCAATTTGCTAGAAGCGGTATACCATTCCGCCAGCCACATAGTAGTTGTGCTGCCGTGTCTTTCCCGTATTCACATTGAGTGGTGGTACTCCACTCCAGTCATCGCGAGCTTCAACGCGGATTTTCCATCTCTTGACACTTGTGCATGGTATTCGCACGTCTAAGCCGATACCGCCTTCGAGAACGCCGGTATTGACGCTGCGGTTTTGCGAATTTGCGCCCCCCAGGAAAAGCGTGCTGCCCGCCTGAAAATGCCCGAAGCCTCCACCGAAGCTGACCCATGGCGAAAGTGCAACGTAGGGAAAAAACCGAATGCGGGCAGCCGGAGTGACGAAGATCGAACTGTACCCTTCCGGGACCCCGTTTGCTCGGGAGTTGACGTCTTCATCCGGATTAAAAGTCGCTGGCACTTCGACGGAAAAATCCGCCCAATCGGCGCTGCGCAGAATTCGTGCGTAACTTACTTCGAAGGAATACCCAGTGCCGAAGGTGAGAGCAGAGTTAGCCAAGCCCAAATTCAGCACGTTCTGGTTGCTGATAAATGTATTTCCGAAAGTCCCGGCGATTTCGTTGTTGCCCTCAGGATAGAAGATCTGTGCGGACGAAGGCGGGGTTCCGGCAAAAAGCAGAACTGCCGCGAAAAGCACCTTTCGCAAGCTCCCCCCTCGTAACGCCCTTACGAGGAGCCTAGCACGTGAGGTTCGTGGCAGAGTTGGCTTGATTGGTGCACAAAGCCGCACCAAAGCGGCATCAGCGCACCTCTGACGGAGTCACCTCAGTCGAAGTTCGGCCGAATTTGTACTCCAGCAACCATTGTTCGGTCGCGCCATTCTCCGCAGGTCTGAACTTCCATTTCTGCGATGCCTCCATGGCAAGACGAGCGAAGTACTTGCTCGGCCCGGGGGTGACGAAACTCGCGCTCGAGACTGCTCCGTTGGCATCAACCGAAACGCGAACTTTGACCCTGACCTTGCCGTGAATGGTCAGCCGCGCGCTGAGGGGAACCTGAGGTACCACTCGCTCCACCACGCCTTCAGTCTCAGCTTCCGGAGCGGCGGTTTTGGCGGGCTCTACAGTTTGAACACTCGGAGGAGTGGGGATGAGCAGAACTTTCGAAGGACTTTTCTTAACTGCCGCCGGTGGCCGAACCGGTGCTTGTGGGATCGCACCTTCTCGCGCATTCGTTGCCGGCTGGGCTGTTTGTTCCTGACTCACTGCTGGAGACGCGATCTGCTTTTGAGCTGAATGTCTGATCATCAGTCCAATAGCGAGAACTGTAGCGACAATTCCTGCAAATACTGGCAATGTGAGATTTCTTTTTCTCGGAGCAGGCGCGGGAAGTTGCGGAGCTGAAGGCGTCTGGTGGATAAGCTCCTTGATTCGCTGGAGGGAGCATCTGGCGCTTGGATCGATGCGCAGACACTCGGTCGCAATCAGGCGATAAATTGGCGGCACCGACCTCGGTACGGCTGGGTCGGCCTGCGCCGATTTGCTCCATGTCAGCGGTCTCTGTTCGAGTACGGCGATCAACGTCATTCCCAAAGACCAAAGATCGGCCGCGGGTGAAATTGTTCCCGCCTGGACTTCCGGAGCATCGTAAGCGCTGAGCTGACTGGCTTCTTGTACTTCTCCCGCCGGGAGAAGCCTGTCGGCGGAAAGCTTCAACTGATTTTTGATGGCGAAAATATTCGAGGGCTTCAGCCCGCCATGCACCAGCTTTTTCGCGTGCAGAAAAGAAAGCACTTCGATGGCCGGAGGGAGCAACTCCCGCACTTCGTCAGTCGAGAGCGGTCGCACCGGCAGAACCTGATCGAGGTTCTCATCCGCATACTCCGAAACACAATAGATCCATTGCGCGCCGGTGATCTGACAAAAGCCGGCGTCGAAAATCCGAAGCAATCCAGAGTGCGACAAGCGTGTCGCACTCTTCCAACGCGAGACTTGTTGCGCAGCGTTGCTACTGTCTGCCCTTACGAGCTTGATCGCCGCTGTTTGCGGCTGTGGGCCAGAAATTTCCGTGCGAAACACCGCGCTGTGCGACGCTCCACCGAGCCACTCCAGAAGCGGATACTTTCCATCAATGACCTGGCCTTGCCAGCGTTCCTGTGCGATTGCAGCATTCATAGGATTGACTCGTTAAGGCATTCTAAGTCCGAATCCCGGGCTCGCCCGAACACCGCAGGGCAGTCACCTGAGACGCATTACGGCCTGTTCTTTGGACAAAAGCACACCGGGAATAGGACAGGTTTAACACTGAACTGAAGTTGCTTGCGGCAGGGCGGGCTGGACCAGCCGAAATTTAAGCTGGGTTCATTATGCCATCATGGGCACTTCGAAGCCATCAGGTAAAAACCCGGCTAGTTGCATGGCATTGCCGGCTTCGGGATTTCGCATGAAGGTGTTCCAGACAAACTGGGTGCGGGCATTCTCGGCCATCAGCATGGTGATGCCCACGTCGATCCCGATCACGTCGCGGCTCACCCATCCAGTCAGCGGGTTAAAAGCGTCGACAAAGCCGTACTCTTTCCAGATTTGCTTGCCATAGTAACGCCGCAAATTCTGCAAGACAGTCATAGATTCGCGAAACAGAAATGGAAGCGAGCCTGCGGATGCCGCGGGAACAATGCTGCCATCGATCGGACCGAGGATCGGAGGACCACCCCAAGCGACGTATCCGGTGCTTGATTCCGAAGCGCTGATTCCCCACACATCTTTCGAATAGCACGGGAAACGGTGGCTTAGTTCCTCGCAAAACTCGCGATGCGCAAGCGAGGCAATCACCGAATTTTCAAAGTAATTCGCATACTCATCGTGCTTCGAGCGGAAGTCGAACCATGCATGCGAAAACTGATGAACAAACAAGGGGGCAGGGCTGGAAATATATTGGTGACCGCGATACACCATCTTTGGCCGGCTGATCGCGGTCCAGCAATCTGAGGGAATCGGATGTGTTGGCGAACCCATCGCCAGCAGGTACAGCATCATCGATTCGCAATAGGAGTCCCATCGCAGACGGCTGAACTGGTATTCAGGCCGCCAGTCGAGAGCGAATGTCTTGCCGCCGTTCAACGCCCACGGCCACTCCACGCGGTTATAAATAGTCGTGGCGTCGCGGCGAATATCTGCGTTGGTGAAATACTCGCGGCAGGTCAGGACGCCACAGAGCAGGATTGCTGTATCCATCGGCGACACTTCGCAATGCTTGACGCGCCTGCCGGTTGCTGGATCGAGAAAGTGGTAGAAGAATCCGTGCTGGGTAGGAACCTGACTAGCGAGAAACTCCAGGGTTTGCGAAACCCGCTGCTCGATCTGCGCACTGGGGCGATATTCTCGTTCCGCTCCGATGCACAGCGCAGTAAGCCCAAATCCCGTCGCGGCGATACTTGAAATCCCGTAGCTGTTTCCACCGGCTGCGTTCGCCCTGTCAGCAACCATTCCGGTCTGCGGATCGGCTTCATTCCAGAAGAACTCGAACGCTGCACGCTGAATGTCGTTGAGCAGGCCTTCGTCGTTCGGCGGAAGATCCGCGGGCCCAGTGAGCAGGTCGCTGGCGACAACTTTCCCAGCAATTGGAAGAGTAGCCGCCCCGGTCAGCGCCACGCGAAGGAATTGACGGCGGGTGGAAAACATCGTAACTGGCAGCCCCATTATGAAGCAGAGTTGCTGAATCTCAAGCCGTAAAACGCGAACACACGAACTTTCTGCACGGGTCCAGGAAAAAAATTCACGTGCTTGGCCTGAACGCCAGTTGTTACGTAAGTGTGCTTCTCCTGCGGCTCAAAATGAAGAACTCTCGCAAGGAATGTGTCACGACAGTAATAGGGGAAAAGACTTAACCAGTTCGCAAAATCTATAATGATTTTGCGCGTTTCGGATATGCCGCAAGTGGCGATCAGGAAGCGCCGATTCCGCGGGACTTGGTGCCGCATATCAAACCTTAGAGCTTGATTTCGGCATCTCTGGTGCTTACACGGCGCGGGGCGCACAGACCGGGCCAGGACTCGGCCAAATGTCAGAAAAAGCAACCTTCTGGAGCAGTTGGCAGGAGCGCCTCTCGGCCCTCCGCAACGTTCCTCCCGTCTTGAAAATTGTCTGGCAATCGGGCCCGGGCGTCGTCACGTTTGGGATCATCGCCCGCATTGTAGCGGCGCTCCTTCCGATTGGGTTGACCTATGTCGCCAAATTAATCATCGACATTGTCAACAACTCCATCAAGAATCACCAGCCGGTTCCAGACCGCCTCTGGTGGCTTGTGGCCGCGGAATTCACTCTTGCCATTCTGATCGGTGTCGTCGGGCGGATGATGGATTACGCCGACGCTTTGCTGGCCAACAAATATACGCGCCACGTAAGCATTCAGGTGATGAAGCACGCGTCCCAATTGGATGTGATCGCTTACGAAGATCCTGTTTTTTATGACCGGCTGGAGCGCGCTCGCGTGCAAGCCACGGACCGTTTGGTAATGATCCAATCCATTGGACGGCTCGAACTGCAACTGATCACCGCGGTAGGCTGGTCGGTTGCTGTGATGTTCTATTCGCCATGGTTAATGCTCCTGCTGATTGCGGCAGTGCTGCCCGCATTTCTTGGGGAAACTCACTTCGCATTTCTTGGATATGCAAAGAATTTTCGCCAGACCCCTATCAAACGCCAGTTGGATTACCTGCGCCAAGCGGGGGCGACGAAAGAAGCCGCGAAAGAACTTAAGCTGTTCAATCTTGCCAACTTTTTCACCCAACGCTTCGCCAAGCTCTCCGACATAATTTATGAGCAGGACGTTGACCTGGCTAAAAAGCGGCTCGGAATCGGCTCGGTCTTATCAATTATCAGCACCGGCGGGTATTACGGCGCTTATGCGTATGTGATCTGGCGCACGGTTGCGGGAAGATTGAGTATCGGCACTTTTTACTTCCTGATCACTGCCATCATGCAGGCCAGCAGCACGATTCAGCAGGTGTTCTCCACGCTTTCGGGAATTGCGGACCAGGCATTGTTCCTGACCGACCTGCTCGCCTTCTTCGATATGAAGCCCACCATCCAGTCCAAGCCGAACGCTTTGCCGGCGCCCCGGCCGATTCGCCAGGGATTCGAATTTCGCGACGTCACCTTCCAGTACCCGGGGAATGAGCGCAGAGTCATCGATCACCTGAACTTTCATTTGCATCCGACAGAACGGGTGGCGCTTATTGGCGAGAACGGACAGG
>DAIPJJ010000273.1:0-3976 GCA_036770325.1 Terriglobales bacterium | reverse complement strand
GGCGCCTATTTCGCGGGCTTCAGGCTCTCAATGATGCCCTTCGCTGTGCCGGTGGCATCGTTCTCGTAAATTACTTCAGCTATGCAAACTTTGCCGCTGCCCGGGACGGCGCGGTAGAAGTTCGGCTTGCCGTTTTGCGATTTTCCCTCCATCTCGAACTCTGAGCTGGAATCTTTGATCACCTTGTCGTCTTTGTAGATGGTGGGCGCAATTTGCCGCACCTGCGCCATCGAGGTTAAACCGTGCGTAGGCGAAGATACGGCAATCGACATTTTTTTGTCGGCAGACTGCGCGGTTCCATAAGAACTGACGGACCAATCAGCAGGCACCGAGGCAACGCATTCACCATTGTGATCCTTAAGTGCTTGGCTGTCCGCGGCCAGAACTACCAGGCTGGCAGAGAGAACTAAACCGGCAATTGACAAAGTGACTCGACTCATCGTGGCCTCCGTGGCTGTGGCATTTTGCGCGAACCTGTGGCTGGGCGTCAATGGGAAACCGAAGCGAAACCACTGCGCTTAGAGCAGACCTCAGCGGGAGCCGCCCGCGATTGCGCCGATAACGATGAACGGTTCTTTTCCGGAGGCTACCGCGTCGGGTAATGGAGCATCCGGCGGCTCGTGGGTCAGGTCTTCTTCGCAAGCAAAGAAGCGCAGAAACGCGCGCCGCTGCAGAGTCCCGTGATCGCGGATTGCACCCTGCAGCATGGGATAACGAGCCTCAAGCGCATCGAGCACCGACTTTTGCGTGATCGGACCTTGCACGTCAAGCATGACCTCGCTGCCCACGTGCGCCAAAGTTCGTAGATGGAAGGGAAGCACAACCCGGATCATGTATTTGAGTTTATGCCTCTCGATAGATCGTCGTCACATTGCGGGAACATCAGCGAACAACAACCTTTATTTTGTTTCCTCTCCAATTTTTCGATAACGTGACTGGAAATAGAGCAGCGGTTGCCCCTCCCGCACAACTACATCCTCAACTTCGGCGATGAATATCGTGTGATCGCCGGCATCCTGCGCGGTTTGCAGCCGACATTCGAGATAGGCAAGCGCAGCGTGCAGCACCGGCGTTCCGTGCCGTGTGCGGTCAAACTTGGCTCCCGCTTCGGATTCAGCCCGCGCTGGATCGCGATCGACCTCTGCATAGTGCTCGGAAATTTTCCGCTGCCCCTCCGAGAGCACGTTAATTCCAAACCGCTTTCGCGCGTGTAGATGTGCATGCGTTCTCGCCTTGTGATCGACGCATACGAGCACCAGCATGGGATCAAGCGAAACCGAAGTGAACGCATTCGCGGTCATGCCTTCGATCCGGTCGTCATTCGCTACCGTGATCACAGTTACGCCGGTCGCAAAGCACCCCAAAGCCCGCCGGAATTCTTCCTGGGTCGCGCTCATCTGCTCAGATTTGTACCATGAACGGAGTAGCGGACGTAGTTGGAGCGTCAGCATTGGTGTTTGTATCAGGGCACGTGTCAGACGTGTCGCGGCTGATGTCGAACGCGGCTTCAGCCGCGTGTCCTTTTCGCGAGGATCGGTTTTCCCTCGGCGCTCTCGTGTAAGCTCTGCGAACTCTGTGGTTGAATGCTTTTTGTTTCTGCCAGTCAATCTTCCAGTAGACGTACGCATCCTTGTAGAATTCGTTAGGCACGATCATGCAAGTCACCGCTCCCCAGGTTGGCGCGCCAATTTCATGCCACGACGCTCGGTTGCTTATTCGCGCGTCTGACGCCGAGTTGCCTGACCTGCTCGCTCGCGCCCGTGAAGTCCGTGATTATTTCAAACCCGGCGTGATCACCTACTCGCGCAAAGTGTTTATCCCGCTCACGAATCTATGCCGCGACTACTGCGGCTATTGCACCTTCCGCCGTGATCCGGGACAGCCGGGCGCGCACACCATGATGCCGGAGGAAGTGCTAGAGGTCGCGCGCAACGGAGAAAAACTGGGGTGTAGGGAGGCGCTGTTCTCACTCGGAGACAAGCCCGAGCTCATTTTCCCCGAGATGCGAGAAACTCTGCGGCGGCTTGGATACCGCTCGACACTGCACTATCTCGAAGCCATGTGCGAGCTGGTCCTGCGTGAGACGCGTTTGCTTCCGCATCCGAATCCCGGATTGATGAGCGCGGAATGGATTGCACGCCTGGCAAAGATTTCGCCCAGCATGGGCCTCATGCTCGAGACCACCAACGCAGCGCTCCTCGCGCCCGGCGCCGCTCACGACAATGCGCCTGACAAACTGCCCGCAAAGCGACTGCGCACGATTGAAGAGGCCGGCAAGCAGGGCGTGCCGTTTACCACTGGAATTCTGATCGGTATCGGCGAAACACCTGAAGACCGAATTGATTCCTTACTCGCCATCCTCAACTTGCACGAGCGTTACGGCCATATCCAGGAAGTGATCATTCAGAATTTTCGCGTGAAGCCCAATATCCCAATGCACTCCTGGCCTGAGCCATCGCGAGCGGACATGCTGCGGACCATTGCAGTTGCGCGACTGATGATGCCGGAAATGAATATCCAGGCGCCGCCGAATCTTTCGGACCCGGACTACGAAGAATTACTCGATGCCGGAATCAACGACTGGGGTGGGATTTCGCCGCTGACGCCTGATTTCATCAATCCTGAGCGGCCGTGGCCTCATCTTACTGAACTCGAGCGGCGCGCTCGCGCCAAAGGTTTTGAACTGCGGCAGCGCTTGCCGGTTTATCCAGAATTCGTGACAAAAATTCCGCCCAGCTCCGGCTTGCTCGCGCAAAAACTTTCCGCAGCGAGCGACTTCGATCATTACGCGCGGAGAGCGGCATGATCACCGTGCTCACCGGCGGTACCGGAGGCGCAAAGTTTGTGGACGGACTCCGGCGTGTGCTGCCACCGGAAGAGCTCACGATCATTGTGAACACCGGCGATGATCACGAATGGTGGGGACTGTACGTTTCGCCCGATATCGATTCGATCACATACGTGCTCGCGAACGTGCTGAGCAGCGAACGTGGATGGGGAGTGCGCGGCGATACATTTCATTGTTTGCAGGCGATGAAAGAGCTGGGCGAGCCCGCCTGGTTCAGCGTGGGCGACCGCGATCTGGCAACTCATTTGTTGCGAACGAAATTGTTGTCGCAGGGGCAGACGCTTTCGGCGGCAACATCCCACATAGCGGAAAAATTCGGCGTACGATCTTGCATCCTTCCCATGAGCGACATGCGAGTCGAAACCCGTATCGACACACACGCCGGCGACCTCAGCTTTGAAGAATATTTCGTGAAGCGGTGGTACCAGGACCCGGTGAATGCTGTGCGTTTCGCGGGGGCTTCCGAGTCGGTTCCTGCCCACGGAGTTCTTGAAGCGATCACCTCGGCGCAAGCAGTGCTTATTGCGCCCAGCAATCCCGTGACCAGCATCGGGCCGATTCTTGCGGTCCCGGGAATTCGCGAAGCGCTGCGGTCGACTTCGGCGCAAGTTGTCGCGGTGAGTCCAATCATCGGCAGCGCCGCAGTTTCCGGTCCTGCGGCCAACCTGATGACGGCGTCCGGCCTCGAGGTGTCCATAACCGGAGTTGCAGACGCATATCGCGATTTCATCGATATCTTATTGGTCGACGATTCAGACGCAACTGCCGCTGCCCCACTATGCAGTGATCGTCTTCAAGTACACTGCACCGACATTCTCATGCGAACACCTGAAGATCGAACGCGAATTGCTCGCGAGACGCTGGTGCTCGCATGCCCGGAGATTCTCGCCGAGCCTGCTGCGGAGGCACAATGATCCTGATCCCAGTCAAAAATCTTTCAAATGCAAAGCAGCGGCTTGCGTCCGTGCTCGATCAAACAGCGCGGACGGAACTTGCGCACGCAATGCTGCTCGATGTAGTTGATACCGTTGTAAGCTACGGAAAGGAGCGAGTTGCGCTGGTAACAAACGATGAGTTCGCAATTGAGTTGGCGGAGGAGCACGGGTTCGAAGTTATTCGCGACGATGC
>DAIPJJ010000127.1:0-13166 GCA_036770325.1 Terriglobales bacterium | reverse complement strand
GACCAACGACCAACGACTGTTTCCGTCGCCATCATCGGCCATCCCAACGTCGGCAAATCCACGCTGCTGAATCAAATCACTGGCGCCGAGCGCGCGATAGTATCTCCGATTCCCGGTACCACACGCGACGCGGTTGATGAAGTTGTCGAGCGCGACGGCACGAAGTTTCGTTTTATCGACACCGCCGGCATTCGCCGCAAAGGCAAGACTCACCTGATGGCCGAGAAGCTTTCCGTGGTGATGGCACGCAAGCATCTTGAATCTGCCGACATTGCACTGCTCGTGATCGATGCCACTGAAGGGGTGAGCGCGCTCGATGCCGCCATCGCCGGCTACGCTCACGAGAGCGGACGCTCGATAATTATCCTTGTGAACAAATGGGACCTCGTGACCAGCGGCGAGAAGAAAGCCGTCAGCCAGTCCCGCACGGCACGAATTCAGGAAAGCAAAAAGCCCACGGACCGTGCCGCTTACGAGCAGCGCCTGCGTTATGCGCTGAAATTTCTGAACTACGCTCCGGTACTGTTTATTTCAGCTTCGACCGGCAAAGGCGTCGATAAAATTTTTCCCGCGCTCGAAGAAGTCGCCTCCGAGCGCCGCAAGCGAATCACTACCGGCGAGATGAACCGCTTCCTCAAGCACATCGATTTTGACCGCGCATCGGTGCCGGCGCAGCAACGGGTGAAAATTCTCTATATGACCCAGGCCGCTGTCGCTCCTCCCACATTTGTTCTCTTCACAGACCGCAAAGTGAAGCTTCACTTTTCCTACGAGCGGTTCCTGGAAAATCAGATTCGGCGGGCTTTTGGCTTCCTCGGCACGCCGATTTGGATCAAAGTTCGCGCGCGCTAGCTACACGCAGCCACACCCAACGAAGCGGTTCACCGCTGAGAGCCTGCCCTGAGCGACTGATCGAAGAGAAGGAGTCCACAATGGGAACCTGCTGATTGCAAATCGAAGAAGCAGATCCCTCGCGGCTGAAGCCCCTCGGAATGACATCTGGTAGGGTCCCCGTTTCAAAATCTCAGCCTATGCCCACACCCGGCACCAACCTGATTCCCTGCGACGCAAATTCCCGAACCGAGTTCCAGTTTCCCGCCATCTCTATATACTGTTTCTTTATACTTTCCTTAGACGCATGTCATCATTTCGTCTTATTTGTATAGTTCTTGTTTTTTTTGAACTCCTGTCCTCGACCGGCTGCCTCTTCCACACGCACCGCGTTGAGCAGACCATTAGCCCTGTTGCGCTCAAGACGGCTACGAAGCCCGAGTTGGTCGCGTACATCAACTCGCAGGCGGCCAAAGTTCAGACTATGCAAGCCACCGTCGATATCGACACTTCAGTCGGCGGCGTCAAAAAGGGCAAGGTCACTGAATACAAAGAAATCCGCGGCTACGTTCTCGCTCGTAAGCCGGCCATGTTGCGAATGATCGGCTTGCTACCAATCATCCGCGATACCGCTTTTGACATGGTCAGTGACGGCCGCGAGTTCAAGCTTTCTATTCCGCCGAAGAACCGCTTTGTTGTCGGGACCAATCAGCCAGGAGTGCCGAATCCGCAGCAGCCGCTTGAGAATTTGCGGCCACAGATCATCTATGACGCGCTGATGCTTCGAGCCATAAATCCAGAGAACGAAATTGCAGTGATGGACAATGGCATGCAGACCGTTTATGGGGAAAAGGGGAAGAAATATCAGCAGCCCGACTACGCCATCGACATCATTCGCAGGGACAATGGTGATAGCTGGCTTTCACGAAAAATTGTGTTCAATCGCGTGAATCTGCTTCCTGAGCAACAACTCATCTACAACGAGGCTGGCGACCTGGTGACCGAGGCCCATTACAGCGAGTACAAGGACTACAACGCAGTTTTATTTCCGTCCATCATTCAGATCCAGCGGCCGGAGGAAGAGTACGACATCACTCTCCACATGGTGAAACTTGAAATCAATCTTCCACTCGATAACAACAAGTTCGTACTTGAAAAGCCGCCAGGGGCCCAGGTGATCCGCCTGAACCAGCCGCAGCAGCCTCCATCAAGCGGCGGCGGAACACACTGATTGTTGGTTCGTGAATTTTGGGTCCGATACTAGAACGCTGTTCAGTGTTGAAAGCTAAAAGCTAGGAGCTAAGAGATAGCAACTGCTTTTATGATGAACAAAATGGTGGTTGCCAATCTCGCGAACCGGCCGGTGCGGTCGTTGATCAGCATTGTTGCTATCGCGCTCGAGGTCACGCTCATCCTGCTGATCGTTGGCTTCTCTCTCGGAATGCTGAACGATTCACGCGACCGCCAAGCGGGAATTGGAGCAGATGTCATCGTGCTCCCGCCGGGATCTTCGAACATCGTATCCCTGACCAGTGCACCAATGCCGATCAAGATCAGCGAAATTATTGCGAAATTGCCGCACGTCGCCGTGGTCTCGCCCGTACTCATGCAAGTGACGACTGATGGCGGACTGCAGACGCTTTATGGCATTGATTTCAAAAGTTTCGAGGAACTGCATCCGTTCACTTTTCTTAAGGGCGGTCCATTCCAGCAGCCAAACGACATTCTGGTCGATGACATCTATACCAACGGGAAGCACGTCAAAATCGGCGATACCGTTCATTTTCTGAACCAGGACTTCCGGATTGCGGGTATCGTCGCGCACGGCAAGGGAGCTCGCCTGTTTGTCCCTTTGCCCACTCTCCAGGGCCTTAACGGTGCGGAAGGTAAAGCGACCGCTTTTTACATCAAAGCGGATAGCCCCGCGAACATCGACACTATCGTGAGTGAGATCAAGAAAGTGCCGCACATGGATACTTACGTGGTGCGCTCCATGCGCGAATATCTTTCTATGCTCACGCCGGACAACATCCCGATGCTCTCGACATTCATTCACATTGTTATCGGGATTGCTGTGACCATCGGCTTCATCGTCATCTTTCAGGCCATGTATGCAGCGGTGATGGAACGCACGCGCGAAATCGGAATTCTGAAATCGCTTGGAGCATCGAGAATCTACATCGTGAATGCGATCTTGCGAGAGACTACGCTGCTCGCCGTTGCCGGGATCATCGTGGGAATCGCGATCAGCTTTCTCGCCAGCACGGCAATAAAAACACGCACCACTCTACCGGTTGAAATCACCAAAGCGTGGATTATCAATGCGATCGTGATTGGGTTGATCGGAGCACTCGCCGGAGCAGTCTACCCTGCGTTCAAAGCGGCGCAAAAAGATCCGATCGACGCACTGGCGTACGAATGAGATTCAGCACTCCCTGAGAGTTGTCATCCCGAGCGGACGCGCACTGCGCGTTCGGAAGGGATCTTACGGCTCCTTCCCGCGTCGCGAACGTAAACGGGATTGCCTCAAACGCGTCGACCCATAATCGGCCATTTTGGCTGAAAGCTGATGGCTGAGAGCTGAAAGCCAGAATGTTCATCTCCACCGCAAGTCGTACCCTAACGTCTTCAGGATGTGATTCTCGAACTCATACTGCACGAGCGTGTTGAAGTTGCCGTTGAACTCCCATGACGCCGCGTACCGTGTTGCTGGCTGCACGTATAAGGAATACGCGGGCGCATAGTTCACGTTGCAAGGTTGAGGGCACAAGATCAAGCCCGTCGGATCGGGCCGTGCTGTTCCGGTTGCGGTCAATAAAGTTGAGGCCGTGACATCTGGTTGCGACGAGACCACTAACTGGTGAGGAGAAACGCTCAACGCCCGCGTATCTCCCGGCAGTATCTGCGGCGCGGCGCCGCTGAGCTGCCTCTGCAGTGGATTCAAATCGATCTGTTTCGCTAGTGTCTGCTGCGCGGCCTTCCACAAGTTCCACAGCTCCGCATCCGAATGCTGAGTCTCATTGACAAAGCCTACGTCGCCGTTCCGAGGGTTCCCGCACGCAGAGAGCAGGATGCTGGCAACGATAACCATCCGGACCTGCGCGCGCATACTGGTCTCCCTGGAACTGAACACCCTATCGGCAGAACGGGGCGGACCGTCCACTGGTGAACCTCCTACGCAGGTGTTACGTCTTCTGGAATCTGGTTGCTAGTAACGGCAGTGGTTACAACCGTGCCATGATCCGAATTCGCCGTAGCGACGAGCGTGGCGGAGGCGACTTTAGCTGGCTGAATACCCGCCACACGTTTTCCTTCGATCAGTATCGTAACTCCGAGTGGAACGGCTTCCGCTCGCTTCGTGTGATTAACGAAGACGTGGTCGCGCCCGGCGCAGGTTTTCCCATGCACCCCCACCGCGACATGGAAATCATCACTTACGTGCTTGAAGGCGCGCTCGCTCACAAAGACAGCATGGGCAACGGCTCAATCATTTATCCAGGGGATGGGCAGCGCATGAGCGCCGGCACCGGCGTGCGGCATAGTGAGGCCAATCCCTCCCCGAAAATACCGGCACACCTGCTGCAAATCTGGATCCTGCCTGACCGCAAAGGCCACTCGCCCAGCTATGAGCAGAAATCCTTTTCTGAGGAAGAAAAGCGCGCGAAGCTGCGGCTGATTGCTTCTCCCGACGGTGCGCGGGGATCAGTCAGAATTCATCAAGACGCAAAGTTATACGCAGCTTTGCTCAGCGCAGGACAGCAGGTCACATACGATCTTGCCCCCGATCGTTTTGCATGGCTGCAAATTGCAAAAGGAACTGTCGACTTAAATGGCAGAACGCTTGAGGTGGGTGATGGTGCTGCAATCAGCGATGAACCGAAGCTGGTGATCCAAGGAATTCGCGAATCCGAAATCCTGCTGTTTGATCTTGCGTGACTTGACCGTTACAAACCTTGACAGCTCATCACATAACTTCAACAAACATCATGCAACTTTCGCAGCCCAAGGTGATTCAATGTGACTGCACGAGCAACCTTCCCTGCCCGCGCCAGCGAAGGCCTTTAGCGATGGGCCTTCTGCAGGAGGTCGTCAATGGCCACCAGCGGTTCCGCTTCGCATCTTCTCACCGTGTTCAACCAGAAGGTTCAGTTCGTCGCCTGCATCTCCGCGCTTCTTGCAGTCAATGGAATATTCGCTGCTGCGCAGACAGATCAGCTTCCGGACGCACCAGTTCCGCAACTTGTAGCGCAAGCTTCACCTCCAGACCCGCCGCCGCAAGCACCGCCCGCAACTTCCGCAACAATTACCATCCCCGCGGGTACTCGCCTGCAGCTCGTGCTCACGCATCCGGTTGACAGTCATGCTACGTCGCATGGAGATGCGATTTTCGCGCAGACGACCGCGCCGGTACTCGTCGGCGATCAGGTTGCAATCCCAGGCGGGACCTACTTACAGGGAAAAGTCGAAAAGCTCACCCGCAACGGCACCCGTGCCGAAATGCTGATGCAATCCGTGTCTCTGGTTTTTCCGAACGGATATGTAGCGCAAGCCGGCGGGCCGGTCAATATCGAAAGTGAAGAATGGACGGCCTGGAATAACCCACAAGGGCGCACCAAAGCTGCGATTGTTCTTGCGCCCATACTTGGCGTTGGCCTTGGCTTCGGAATCGGCGCAGCCAGTGACCACCCGCATACCATCACCGCGCCCGCGTTCACCCCGCCGCCTGGATTCCCACCTGTTCCGCCGCTTCCCCCGATCACTGCAAATACACACACCGGTCTCATGATTGGCGGGATTGTTGGCAGCGCGGCAGGAGGCATTGCAGCGCTCATACTCGCGGCCCGGAATCGCCAGTTCTACATTGAAGAAGGCTCGCCACTCGCGATGAGCTTGCCGCAGGCGATTACGCTGACTCAGTCGCAAGTCGATGCCGCGAACCAAAAGGCTGCAACGCAACCGCCGCCCCCTGCAGTGAGACGGCCGCAACCATCTGTAATCGTCTCAAATACTACTGATCACGATACCTGCTACACCCCCGGCAGTCCGGGCACACCGGGAACGCACATCCCGGGAACGCCGGGCGTGAACGGTTCACCCGGAACTCCTGACGTAGATATTCCCGGCACTCCGCCTACAGCGGCGATGCCGTATCCTTGTCCTTGAAATGTAGCGTAATTTTTTTGAGAGAGGCTACTTCTCCGGCGCTGCTAGACCCATGTGTTTCAGCGCCGTTTCAATTGAAGTCAGAATTACGTCCAAGCCCACGTAAACCAGGTCGACCCCGGCGAGCGAGATCACCAGATTGCCCCGAATGATGACACCCTGGTTCAATACGTGATCCAGAACATCCAGCAGGCTCATTTCATCGGACGGTTCATTACCGGCAAGTAGGACGGCGTTTTGAGGTGCGCTCATACTGGTTTCGCACCATCCGTGGGCCGCGACACGAATGAATAAGGAGGCCAGGGGCCTGTGCATTCGATTCGGCGCTCGCTCGACCACTGGCGCGCGAATTTCTCGAGCAATGACTCAAGCTTCTTCTTGTTGGAACGCCGGATCAGCAGAGTGGCCTGGAACATCAACCCGCGTTGGCCGCGGCTCACGTTGCCAGCGGGGGCAGTTTCGACCGCAACCCTCTCCAGCGCACGTTCAAAGCTCGCGATCTCACCATCGGTTGCAGCTTTCCGCCGGCGCGGCTTCAGCATTGCCGCCTTGGCTTTCAGATAGTCCGTGCCGCTCCTCACATTCGCTGGTTTCGGCGCGGCGGCTTCCAACTGAAATACTTTTACTCCCCACTCGTCCGCGTCCTTGATGCGCGCGAAATCACCTTTGAAGCCGCGTGCTCTCTTGCGCACGTGCTTGCAAAGCGAATCCTTACTCCGAAAAACCGTGCCCAGCCGGGCTGGGAGAATCTCGGTCTCGTGTGCGATCGCGCCGATCACGCGCTGGTGGGCAACACTTGTCTCGGCCAGCCAATCGAGATTTTCCATGTTCTGGGCGAGTTCTTTCTCGAAATCAACGGCCGATACTCGGCTGATCCAGCAATACACACCGTCACACTCGATGGTTTCGACCTTTGAAAGGCGATCCACTCCGACCAGCTCTGAAATGTCACTCCCTGGCGATTCCGTGATTCCGTAAAGATAGATGACGCGACGGTCGCCCTTTAGTTCACCCGCCATAGTTCATGCGTGATTGCACGCAACATCGTTCGGCCGGCGATTTCCTCGGGGAAATCGCGGATTACGAAAATCTCCTGCGCAAATGGCCGCTTCCGCAGCTTCTCAACAATCGACAATTGCCATTCGCGAGCATTCCGGCAGCGCTCGCACTTGATCGTGTCTTCTCGAAACAGAAACCGGTTTACGAACAATGCCGATGGCCTGAGCCGTAACTGATCCAGTTCCTTCAATAGCCGCGCCGTTTCGCGATCTGGTAATGGCTCCGGCAACATGACTGCGAAGACGTTTACTTCATCGGAATTCGTAAACGCTTTCGCGAGTTCCCGTGCCCGCAACTCCAGTTCTGCAACTCTGACGGCTGCATTGCGTGCCAGCGCCAGTTTACGGTGCGCCGCAAGGCTTTTCAACAACACACGCGACCAGTTCACAATCCGCTCTGGTGTGCGTAGCAGCTCGAGCGCATGGCCTGTGGGAGCCATATCGATCACGATTTTTCCGGCGCTGCTCGCGCGCATGTCGCTGATCCGGAATATCGCCAGCACCTCGTCCAATCCCGGGGGAACAATATCGAGTAGCGCCGAAAGCAATTCGCGTTCGAACGAGAGATCCAGATGCACGCCGGAAACGGTTGCGCTCGTCGTGGATTCGACATCCGCCCGCAGTTCGGCAATCCATTCCCTGAACAAAGCTGTGGCGTCGAGTTCGGAGGCGCAAAAGCCTGAGTCGCCAAGCACCTCAGTGGGAGTCTCACTGATCCGTGCTTGAAAAATATCACTTAGAGAAGGCGCAGGGTCCACAGAGAAGATCTGCACCGAGGCGCGAGCTGATTGCCGCGCATGAAATCCGAGCGCGGCAGAAACGGTGGTCTTGCCGACTCCGCCTTTTCCCAGAATGAAGGAGACTTGGGAGCTCAGTTCGGGCCACTGCGCACGTGAAAGCCTAAATCCGCCTTTAGTCGTTCTTTTCGGAAGTTGTGGTTTTACCTTGAGCGGCTTTTGTGTGAACACATGTTCGCCAAAGCGCAATAGTGCCTCCGCTCCGATGATGGGGAAGCCAGGGTCTTCACCGATCAGCGCTGTAACCGAAGAAAATTTTGATTTCAGAAACGATTTTGCATTTTTCGTCGCTTGAGCTTTCGCGGTGCAAACTGTGCACCTGTCGGCACGAAGCACAGCACGGTTTAGAACAATGCCTTTGAGCTTAAAATTCGACTCCGAATCCTGCAGCTCCTCTATGCACCGCACGGATTCATTCAGCGCAAACTTTTCCGGAGTCGTAACCAGAAGCAGCTCGGCACTCGAAAACGCCGAGGATAGTTCTTCTAGCTTGCGCTGCCAGTCGTACAGAAATAGTGGCTTCTCTGTCGCTGGTTTGCCCCCGAAATGCTCAGCCAGCACGCGGTCTCGCGAAGCCGCAAGTTCCAGGAATTTCAGCAAACGCTTGAATTGCTCCGGAAGAGCAAATAGCCGAAGCGTGTGTCCGAAGGGAGCAGTATCAACAATGACATCTGAATACCTACTTGAATCGATGGCATCGCGGATCGCGAGCAAGGCCGCCATCTCCGCCATTCCCGGAAGCGCCGAATCGAGCAAAGGTGAAATCTCGGATGCCGTGAAGAGGGAACCACGCTCCACAAGTGCGAGGATATTTTGCCGGTATTTCTCGAGAAAATTGCGGAAGAGTTTCGCGGCATCGAGTTCCCATGCCCAAAGCTTTCCGCGCCGTGTCGGAACGACTTTGGGCGAATGGCCAAGCTTCAACTGCAAAACATCGACGAGAGAGTGCGCCGGATCGGTCGAAACCAGAAGAACTCTGCTTTTGGAAGATGTGCTTGCGGTTCGTACTGCATAGGAGGCAGAGACGGTCGTTTTTCCTACTCCGCCCTTACCAATAAAAAACGCAAGCTTTGACACCGCACGATTCTAAAGCTTGCGTCTGCTCGCTGGTTTTTCTACGTGCCCTTACACGCCCCAGAGATAGTCTTCCTGCTCCGAGAGATGGTCCGACGTCGGAATCGAAGTCAGCCCGACCACGCTGAAATCCACAGGCGTTCCGGGAAAAGGCTTGCGTGAAGCGTCTTCAGCACCCGCGGCAACGGCCGAAGCGGCAGCGCCACTTGCGACACGCCCTGGGGGAATCCGGCGGCTATCACCGTAGGTTTGACGAATCAGCTCAAGTAGGTGATGGTCATGGACATGCTTGATCTCGTCTGCCAGAACCACAAACCGGCGGTAGATCTCATCCAGCTCGCGCCGTTCAAAGTGATATCCCAGTTGCTCACACCGCAAACTCAGCGCATGCCGGCCCGAGTGCTTGCCGAGCACCAGCTTCGAATCCGGCACGCCTACCGATTGCGGAGTCATGATCTCGTAAGTCAGACGATTCTTTAACATTCCATCCTGGTGAATGCCGGCTTCATGGGCGAACGCATTCCGCCCAATGATGGCCTTGTTCGGCTGCACCGGAATGCCCGTAATTTCCTCAAGCATTTGACTTGTGGGATACAGTTCCTCGGTCGCAATCGACGTCTCAAACGGATAGCGGTCCGAACGCACTCGCAACGCCATGACAATTTCTTCGAGCGAAGCATTGCCGGCACGCTCGCCGATTCCATTGATTGTGCACTCTACCTGCCGGGCGCCATTCGCAACGGCAACCAGCGAGTTGGCAACTGCTAAACCAAGATCGTTATGGCAGTGAGTTGAAATCGTCGCCTGCTCCACGCCTCGAACTCGCTCGCGGATATTGCGGATAAGCTCGCCAAATTCCAGCGGCACCGTGTAGCCCACCGTGTCAGGAATATTCAGCGTTCGCGCACCGGCCTGAATCACGGCTTCGAGCACCTGAAACAGAAATTCTGGGTCGGTTCGAGTTGCGTCTTCCGGAGAAAACTCGACGTCATCGCAGAAAGTGCGCGCCAGGCGGACGGACTGCGCCGCCTGATCAAGGCACTGCTGCCGCGAAATACGCAGCTTGTGCTGCAAATGGATATCCGAAGTCGCCAGGAAAACATGGATGCGCGGACGAACTGCAGCCTCGAGTGCCTGTGCAGCACGCTCAATGTCGTGGCGGGCGGCGCGGGCGAGTCCGGCAATGATCGGTCGAGGAACTGCCGCAGCTACAGCCTGTACGGCGGCAAAGTCACCGTCGGACGCGATCGGGAAACCAGCCTCGATGACGTCTACGCCGAGTCGATCCAGTTGCCGCGCCAGCCGCACCTTCTCATGTACATTCATGCTGCAGCCGGGAGACTGCTCGCCGTCGCGCAAAGTCGTGTCAAAAATCGTTATCCTTGTGCTTGCCATTAAGAACCCCTCTGGGATTCTCCAATCTTAGCGGCGTCCACAATAAAAGCAAAGCTTATTATTTTTTCATAAATACTAATCAATACTAATATAATTAGAGATGCTAATACATATCGCGTGTTTTGTTAATGAGACAATTGCCCTCGCCTTGGCCGCAGAAGTCCGATTTGAAAATGATCTAGCCTGGCGGGGGGACAATAGCCGTTTCAACTTCCAGTTAGCCCAAGTGCATGATGAGGAGTCGGTGCGCAGGTTCTATTACGCGCAATTCAAACGTCCGCTGCCAACTCAACGTGACAACGGCGGCGAAATGTTCTAGAAGTTGTTAGCCGCTACGGCAACGGCATGGCAGACCACAAGGATCAGTCAGTACCACAATCGCGAGTGGATTGTACGCCTGAGAACATCGAGCAGGGCCTGGCCAAGCTGGTGCTGAGCTTGATCGAGCTGCTACGGCAGTTGCTGGAACGTCAGGCGATCCGGCGGATGGAGGGCGGATCGCTCAGCGAACGACAGATTGAGGAGATGGGCGCAGCACTAATGAAACTGGAGTCAAAAATCCACGAACTGGCGGACCACTTTGGGTTGACTCCTGCTGACTTAAATCTCGACCTCGGCCCACTGGGGAACCTGCTCGAGAAGTCACATTCAGAGAACGGTTCAGAGCGAAAATAATGCAGTTATCCTTCCGCATTCACATCGCCACGTATGAACCCATGGGCAACACCAGCCAGCAGCTTTGAATCATAAACCCGGCGAAGTCCAGACCAGAATCCTCTAGATGGCTCGACGGTACCTGCGCGTTGACATGCGCTCAGCCATGCATTTAGCATCAGGCGCGCGGAATCGGGCGTTTGCACCGTTTCCAGCAGAAAGAAACGGAGTCCATGGATCGGTTGCCAACAGCTACGGGAACCACGAACCTCGTCGATATTCTGGATCGAGTTCTCGATAAAGGATTGGTCATTGCCGGAGACGTGCGAGTTTCATTGGCCAATGTAGAGCTTCTCACGATCCGGATCCGCCTGCTGGTGTGTTCAGTCGACAAGGCCGAGCAAATCGGATTGAACTGGTGGAAGTATGATCCGCACCTGACCACGCAGTCGCCGATCCTGCCAGTTGCGGCGGAGGCCAAGCGAGCTGCGAGCAGTCGCCGTGCCATTCCAGCAGCAACACGGAGAAGACGTTAAGCATGACGCAGAAGTCGGAAGTAGAAATTAGAAGCGCATCTGTGAGGAAATTAAGAGAGAGCGCGATTCTGATTTCTAAAACTTCGTCCTTCTGACTTGTGTAGAGGAGGAGATTCATGGCCGTCGAACGTGTATCGGGCGGATCGAGCCTGATTGATGTGCTCGACCGGGTACTGGACAAAGGCATTGTGATCGATGCCTGGGTACGCATTTCTCTCGTTGGAATTGACCTCATTACCGTAGAAGCGCGCGTGGTGGTGGCATCGATCGACACGTACCTGAAATATGCGGACGCAGTGGGACTGACCGGCTTGGTCTCACGGCCGCAACTGGGAGTCGAAACTGTTCCCGAGATCGAGATGGAAACCACACGGCGGGTTGCGCGTGTGCCTTCGCGGCGAGCAGCGATACGCAGGGGCTAGTCTGAGATTGAGTTAGTTTTTTGCCGCGCTGCGGAGCCAGTGCGGCCTGCTGGAACTGCGTCGAATGGCCTCGCCTGCACTAAAACGTAAGCCGAAGAATTTCGTTGAGCGTCGTTTCTTGAATGAATCGGCCACCCTTCGCGTGGCTGGGACTGAGCGACCGGAAGAAGTGATCCCCGCTCTCCTCGAAGAGATTCTTCATCTCGGGTTTGTTAGTGCCTTCGCGCTCGACCTGGATTTTGATACCGGAGAAATCAAACCTGCCGCTTCGGTCAATTGCAGCCAGCAAACTTTAAAACAATTCAGCACCTCGCTTTGGGCGAGCGAGAACCCCATAGTCTCCTCATTGTTGACTATGAAACCTGTTCTTATGCCCGCAGGCCGCATTCGCAGTGGCGCTTTCTATGCCCACCCCATGATCTACCAGAATCCTGCTCCCTGCTGGGAAGCGGAGACGGAACGGCGCACTGATTGCCTTGCAGTGCTGAACGCGAAACCTGGGGGAAAGCTGCAACTCCAGAAGCAGGTCTGTTCCATGTGTGGCATGCGCTCCTACGTGAGCGTGGTAGTCGGCAAACTGGGAAAGTCCGCCGGCCAAAAGCAATTGCGCCAGTTCCGGAACCTGGTGGAGCGGGCCAACCGGCAGCTTTCGCGGCTATTCAAGTCGGAACACTACTACAACCGCATGCGAGATATGGAGATCACGATATCGCGCATGACGACCGTAATGGAGAGCATGCCCGATCCGGTGATCCTTACCGACAACCAGCACCGCGTGTTGGTCCAGAACCGTGCGGCTGAGCGCTTCCTTCGGCTGCCGGAAGGGGTTAGTGAAGGCGGACGGCGCGCCGTGGAGTTCAACAACTTGCTGTTTTCGGCCGCGCTTTCATCCATGACCATGGACACCAACGACAGTTCACGCGACCTCACACTGGTCGATGTGATGGAAGGCGAAGAGGTGCTGTTCGAGGCGGTCTGCGCGCGAACCTACACGGGCGAGAACAGAACGGGAATGGTTACGGTGATGCGTGACGTAACCGATTTGCGCCGTGCTGACCAGGAACTGCGGGCCAATCTCGAGAAGCTGCGCGCCGCCGAAGAGATCGTGCGACAGGACCGCGACCGCCTGAACGTGGTCATCGAAAACGTGGGCGATCCGATCGTGGTAGCCGACAATGCCGCAAAGATCGTACTTCTGGACCCGCTCGCGAAAGAGCTATTTGGCGCCGGTACCGG
>DAIPJJ010000126.1:0-13308 GCA_036770325.1 Terriglobales bacterium | reverse complement strand
TGGGAAGGCGAGATTAGCAGGGCCAAGATCATCCCAATCGTCGATGTTAGGAGTTGGCGGCGCGTTCCTCTTATCTCGTTGTTGTATAAAATGGCTGAGATCTGAAAAGCCGCATTATAACTGTACTTACTGGGTACCCGCATTTCGTAGCCTCACTTCCTGCTTGCTTCAACCAGTTCGAAAAGAAGGGCTGCGACCCGGGACTCTTCCAGTAGCGAAGCTGACTATCCATGCGGGATGCTATTGCTCACGAGTTGTCCTGCACAACTAGTCAGGAGAATGAATGATTGCTAGCACCGAATGCGCAGTCATCGTGATCGGCGCAAGTATGGTCTTCGACTACCACTGTCGCCGTATTTTAGGGAAGGTGTGCTGCTGAAGACGCTGCGGACAACGCTGAGTGAACTGCCGAGCACCTAAGCCATTAGGCGTAGTACTGGTTCAGCCTTCTGGGGAATTGCATCAGTTTGTGGCGGATTTTACTATAAGTTGGTACCGGCAAGCGTTGCTAGATGCCCTCGACGATGAAAGTTTTCGTTGGGGGCATCTTTTTTTTTGCGGAAGCGGGACTCTCGATTAGCTGGTGCCCCATAGGCAGTGCGGCGTACTTGCACAGTGGGCTGCGACTGTGGGGGATGATTTGAAGAACGATGTCAGTCGTCAGAGATGTTGTGCGTCAGACGCGAAATGCAGGTGCCTGAGGCAGCACCTCTTCCGATTGCGTGCAAAGCTTCGTCTTTGTGCTAGGCGCAGCCGGAGCGATCCTCCAAAGGTCGTTCAAGCCGCTCTTCCATAGCTCTTCTCTGTCAGCCTCAACAACGCGCCGTCGAGCAACTCTATTAGTTCCGAAGAGTCTTTCTGCAAATACTCATTCACCATCGACAACACCGACTTGGGAACGTCACCGGATCCGCTGAGCAGAACGATCGGCAATGTGGGGCGCTCCCTCCGCAGGACGCGGGCAACCTGCTCGCCATCCATACCAGGCATCTCGAAGTCGAGCACCACGGCATCGACACTTACCCGTCTCGAAAGCTGAATTCCTGCAGGTCCGCTGCTGGCTGCCACTACCACGTAACCCTTTGACTCGAGCATTAGTTTCCGCAGCGCGAGGCCGTTGCGGTCGTCGTCAACACACAATATGACTGGCATGATAGTTCTCCCCAATTGAGGTCAGACTGAGAGGTTGACTCTAGCGGCTCCGACTCACAGCTTCTGTCCACTGTTGGACAAAACGAAAAATTCGCGTAGAGGTCAAGGGAGAGAGCGCAACGCGCAAATCTTTTGGTGATGCAGTTCAAATGTACGCACGAAGGCATTGTCACGCTCCACTCAAACGAGTTTGCCTTTTTTGATTATTGGTCAGAGCTCTTCCGACCTCATCGCTGTAGGCCTCTCTGAACGATCGCTCGAACAAACGGTCGGCGTCGATAACCAATCCGCGGCCAGCATTTTGGATGATCCCGCGCGTCGCCAGCCTGCCCATAAAAAAAGTAATACGTGAACGGGTCGTTCCTACGATTTCGGAAAGACTCTCGTGGGTAATGCGAGGCACAACGACTATCTTTCCGTTCCGCCAGTTCCCAAACTTAGTTAACTTCGCGAGGACCCTGGCCAAACGCTGTTCGCTACTTTCGGAAGCGCGCTGTACCAGCGAATCTTCGTACTCATGGAGTCGATGAACGACCGCGCTTATGTACAGCTTCGCGAAGTACGGTTTCTCGAGCTTCTTCAAAATGTCCTTGCGCGCTATTTTGATTAGGGTAGTGGGTGTTAGAGCAATCGCCGTTTCCCCATAATGCGGTTCCCCTTCGCCCGCGCACTCTTCCCCGAAGCAGTCACCGTCGCCGACGATCTGTGGAGCGCTCTGAGTCCCCTCAATCGAGACGAGCGACAATTTGAGCAGACCACGCTCGACCAGGAATAAACCTTCAGCTACTTGCCCCTCCACGCAAGCGCTTTCCCCCCTTTTGATACGCAGCAACACCTTAAATCTGCTGGACTCGTGTTCTAAGACCGAGTTCAACCGAGATCTTGCCCAGTGGAGTCGGTCCCGGTCTTCACACTCGAGGACCCTTAGAGGGGAACTGGGGAAGCCGCTCAAGTCATGTTCTGGCGCGGCTGCGCCGCTACACTCCCTCAAATCTAATCGTGCTTGGGAATACCCGGTCACACGGTCTCCGGTCCCGCCTATCGCGTTGCACTGAAGGCTCTACATCTGTGCTCTGCGGCAAGCGTTTTCGATTGGAAATCAGCGATAGTTTGAGGGGTTGATCCGTCTGGCCCATTGTGGCGAAGTGGACACCATTCGTCTGTCTACCAGCCGACACGAATGTCATAGATCAGAGGCAATGGCGGGGCAAGAACCGCTAGTGCGTCCGACTCTGCCGACCCTGCAACTTCGTTCGCTGCTTCTCGATTTCGTTCAGGAGGGCATTGATTTCAAGCACGAGATTGCGAAGTTGCTCGGTGTCTGCTTCTGCCGCAACCAGTTCCGTCAATCTCTGAATTGCGTCGGACATCGGAGCATTGAGGGTCATACCGTGATCCTTACTGCTGCGGCATGGGAGGTTTACCACGCTGATATTACGCATCGGGCAAATCAGGGGAAAGATCACCATGGACTCATCACTTTTGACTGTACTGCTACGGTTCGGCTCGTTTGGTCTCCAGATTGTCTAATTGTAGACAGTCTGATACAGTTCCCTTCCATACAATCTCCAACACCTGCCCAGCGTCTCAGACCTCCTTCCCCAGGTCCAAGTTGCGGCCGAGTTCGCGATGTACTGTGGTGTTCCATGACGTGGAATGTGGTGCTCACGTGGGCGGCATCTCATATCGTGCTGAAGTGTGCCCTTGAGTCGTTTGTCGCCGCGAACCTTAAAGGGTCCCAAAGAAACTCATACACGCACGCCGCTTCCGTCTTTCCATCGCGTTCTGGGGAGGGAAGCGGGTTTGCGAATTTTCGTTTACCTTCGCGAGAACTTTTTACTTCTGTGGCTGCGCTGGGGATTCGGGAGCGTTTTCGTAAAGGGCAGGTCATCTTTATAGAAGGATCTGCTGCAAGCGAACTGTTCGCTGTCACACAAGGGCTTGTAAAGCTGGCCGTTACCCGCGAAGATGGAAAAGAGCTCGTCCTTGATGTTATTGGTGATAACGATTTCTTTGGTGAAGAGGCGCTTATCTGCCCAGGGGTGGCGCGACACTACAACGTTATTTCCATTACAGACTCCGAAATCGCAAGAATCGATTCAAAACAAATTTCCCGAAAGCTCAGAGACAGTGCGGATATGGCTCACATGTTCCTGGTGTATGCGCTCAAGCGAGTCAAGGCGATCCAGGAACACTTGGCCAATTGTCTTTTAAACCCAGGTACAAAACGTCTCGCTTGCACGCTGATCGCCAACGAAGAGAGACTCGGCAATCCGAAAAAGCTGAGCCAGCAGACGCTGGCAGAAATGATCGGAGTGACAAGGCAATATGTGAATTTTCTTTTGCGGGACCTCCGGCGATCGAATGCGCACCGGGAAAATAGTGTGTTGCCATCGCGCCCACAACCAGTCGAGCAGCATTCTCGTAAGAATTCGCGACCTCTGAACCGTAAATCTTAGTGGAAGATAAAATTGACACCGCGAACTCTGCTGGTTCGAGGCACATTCTGCTGAGTTCCTGGAAAGAATGCCCCCCTGCCACGTGCAGTTCGCCCCGTCCAGCGCGTTGCATCGCGCTTTGAACATCACACTGCGCCAGCACTGAACAGAAGACCCTTAGATCAACATGCGGTTAAGGCTCTAGTGCATTTCCTCGATAAAGGTGCAGAATGTAGTCAAGTTCGTCCGTGCGCAGGAACTCACTTAGAACCTTTGTTGGGTGCCGCGCGGTTTTGCAAATCTGGACGTCTACTCTCGACGAAAGCCCTCCGCCAATGAGTTGAAGTGCAGCAGTTGGAAATAAGCTGCGTGAATAAGGAGAACATCGCCATGTCAGGAGTTTTGTGTAAACACCTCGCCTATCCACGCTCAGTTGTTTTGAGCATAGCTGTTATGTCAGTGCTGCTTTTAGTACAAACCATTGCGATGGCAGCAGATGTCACTACCCTCTTTCAAGATGCACAAACCACGGCGTCCCAACTCGCCAAAGATGCTGCGACGATGGAAAGCTACACGAGATCGAACGTGAACTGGCAAAGCCACGCCTCTCAGATTGCACAAATTAAGCAGCACTTAAATGAAGCCGGCTCGATCCTGTCACAGATGCACGCGGCTCGTGACGATGCACAACCGTGGCACCAGGTTGCGATTGACGGAATCACACCAGCTCTCAAAGAGCTGGCAAGTAACACAGAGTCGATCATCAATCACCTGAATGAGAATCCCAAACACCTTACAGACCCCGCTTACGTCAACTATCTCCAGTCGAATGCGCAGTCCGCGGCTGAGCTGTCCGCCGCCGTCGGCAACGTAGTTGACTACGACAAGACGAAAGCGAAGATGGAGGAGTTGGAAACTAAACTGGGTCGATGATTGACACGATTGTTGCCAAGCGTGCGTCGCCTAAATGTCTGATTATCAGCTTGTCGGCAGCAGCCGGGGTGCGGCCTGCTGTCCTCATTGTCGGCTTTCCTATGCAATCTCGATAGCGGCAACCAGAGATCACACTAAGGCCTTTTTGCGAGCCACAGTCCTGGGAAAACAGACGCAGATGAAGCAAGGCTGCGGTCCTTAACTTGTTTCAAGTCCGGAATCCGCCCCATGGCAATAAACCCTGTTTCTATCAAAGGCGAGCCGATGCTGTTCCTAGTGATCCACGCGACGGTTGCGCTTGCGAAATAGTTTCCAAGCACGGTAGATCAAGGCGGTACCAATCCAACCAAGAACAGCCATGAGGAAATAGCCTGCAACCTGCGGGAAAAAACAGAGGAGGGCTGCAATTCCCAAAAGCAGAAAACCCGGTGCGAGGATAAGGCGCGCTTCCACCGGCTGCAGAAGCCGGCGGCTGGTAAATGCCGCACCCACAGCATTACTAATACGGAGCGCTCCGGCGGCTGCACGGCCACCGCTTCCACCCCCGCTAGTGGCAGCCGGCACGCGATGCCGAGGCTCTCCGGGCGCTTTTACTTTGTTCCGAGGGTCAAGAATCACCTCGGTTGCGTTCATCAGGTCCGCAAGATACTGCTCCTCCATTCGACGAGCAAATTCCTCATTCTCGATTACTGCATCCAGTTCACAGTTACCAAGCCAGCTCGCGATGTTCAAATTGGTTGAGCCGACGCGCGCCCAGCGGCCATCAGCAGCCGCTGTTTTGGCGTGAATCATGGTCCCGTTCCACTCGAATATGCGAACACCGGCTTCAAGTAGCGGCCGATAGCCTGAACGCGAAAGAGGTTTCAGTAACGGAATGTCAGTTGCATTTGGCACTAGTAGTCTGACGTCAACGCCGTCTTGCGCTGCGGCCCTAAGTGCCTGCACATACGGGGTTGTTCCTGCATAGTAAGCATCCGTCAACCACAGGCGTTTGCGGGCCATCGCGGCAATCAGCTGGTCTAAACGGAATAAGCCACCCGTTGCCGGCACGGTAGCAACCACGCGCAAGCTCACGTCGCCAGTCTCGGAATGCGGCGTCGTGCCGGTCGCCTCACTATCCGGAATCGGTTCCCCCATCATCGCCCAGACCTCCGCGAAGGCTTGCTCGATATTAGCCAGCGCAGGCCCGCGCACCTCAACACCGGTATCACGCCAGGGCTCGATGTTCTTCTCTGGTTCTCCGACCCACATGCGTCCGACGCACAGACCGGCAATGAACCCTATCTCGCCGTCCACGGCAAGCATTTTGCGGTGGTCCCGCGAGAGCCAGCCGAGCGGTGAATCAAAATGGGGTGGATTGTAACAACGCACCTCCACCCCGGCAGCTCTCAGACGGCTCCAAAATTTTCGAGATGTTTTGCCCAGGCCTCCCATCCAATCGTAGATCAGCCGCACACGTACGCCCTCGTGTGCTTTTGCGATGAGCGCATCGGCGAACTCCAGGCCCGCGCTGTCCTCATGGATGATGTAGCTCTCAAAGTGAATATGTTCACGAGCTGACGCGATCGCAGCCAGCCATGCGGGATAGTTCTCGGCCGCATCAATCAGCAACCGCACGCTATTCCCACTCACGAGCTGTGCGCCGGCGGCGCGAGAAAAAGCCTGCTCAGCCAGAGCGCGTGCTGAGCGGAGGGAGCTGAGTTCTCCGGAATAGGTGCCCGGATTGGAAACTCTCGTCTGCATACCAATCTACGCGTGATATCACGTGGTACTCCGCTACAATCGCGTTCGCGGTCTGATGTTATTCGCCCGTGGCGAAGCCATCCACGGAAGAACCGTCATGGTATTTGTCGCGCAATCGTGCTTTGGGCGATGGCAATCGCAGCACATATTTCAGAGCGCTTTCTCAGATCCGACACGCTCCCCGTGTCCCGTCCGTCTATGGCTAGCACGGGCAAATTGCCGTCTGCTCTTTGCCGACAACCGACT
This sequence comes from Terriglobales bacterium, assembly GCA_036770325.1. Taxonomy (GTDB): domain Bacteria; phylum Acidobacteriota; class Terriglobia; order Terriglobales; family Acidobacteriaceae; genus Gp1-AA145. Next base: position 6,796 of record DAIPJJ010000126.1, on the reverse strand, counting down.
CCCCATCGAGTGCTACATGTCCGCTTATTTATTCTGATACTCTTGCCGACGGATCAAAGCCATCTCATGTCGGCGTCAAAAACGCCGCCTTTGGACTGTAAGCCGATCGTATTTGTGTGCAAGTTTTAATCGAAATTTCTTCGCTATTTTGACAGCGCGCGCTGTTTCCGTTTTCGAAGGCGCATATACCACCAGAAATCCGCCACCCTTGCGCGCAAGTGCCCAGTGATCTTTCATCATCTTGAATTCATTGAATAAGCGAGCGACTTTACTGAAACTTTCCCTCATCTTCCGGATTTCGGCAATTACTTCGGAGCTCGAGAAAGCCGCGATTTTCTCTGCGCGAACCCCGGCGCTTACTAATGCATTTCGTGCCATCGTCATATCAGCATCGCTGGCGAAACCCATTACGACGTGTCCGGTGGGCGTAAACAACCCAAACGAGCGCGGCAGATCTGCCTTGTTTAACTTCGTCGGTTTTCTAGTCGCGTGCATTGTTAATTCTCCTTCCGACTTGTCAATTAAACTCGGCAAGTCTCACTGCGTTCGAGGTCAGCATTCGCTGTCTACCCTGATTGTTTTGGCGGACGTGCCTTGGGCAGTTGCCAGCCTCGTCGCAATGCGATAAACCGCAGGCCAAAGCAGAGGAGTGCGCCAGCTATTGCCGCTCCAGACGCCGAAAGGTGCAACGTTCTTCCCAAGACCACTACAAGAGCGCCAATCAGAGCCGCAACCGCGTAAAGCTCGGTGCGTAACACCGTCGGAATCTCCATCACGAGGACGTCGCGCACCATGCCGCCGCCAATTCCCGTCAACATTCCAAGCAATGTCGCCGCTACCGGTCCAGCGTCAAAAGCTAGTGCCTTACCAGCACCAGACACCGCAAAGAGGGCGAGTCCGGCCGCGTCGAATACCAGCACCGGACTGCTCAATCGGTTGATGGTTCGGTACCAGTAGAACGTAACCAGGCCGGCAAGGATCGACACTGCGACGTATCGCCAGTCCCTAATTGCTGCTGGTGCACGCGCTCCAATCATCACATCGCGGGCGATGCCACCTGAATTTCCAGCGGCGAAAGCCAAAACCAGAACTCCAAACAAATCGAGCCTGTGCTTAACGCCCGCCATTGCACCGCTCAACGCGAACACGAAAGTTCCGCCCAGGTCGAAAGCGACCAGCAGCGTATTCACAACGATATGTTCGTTGACGATCAATTAGCCTGTGGCGACGACCACGCCTGAGAGGCTACCACCATTACTTCCATGCCGCTTCAAGAGTTGGGCGATTCCGTGCCTTCGCTTCCCGCTAACTTGCTCGCCCAATGATCGACGTGGCAAGAACGATGGTTCGAGCCGGCCTAGAAATCTCTGCAACCGTGCGATGCACTTTTTCCGGTTGCTCCACTCGCGCCAAATCAGCCTGGGATACCATGCCGACGCAACTCCCTCGTTCATCAACAACTGGTAGCCTGCGCACTTGGTGGACTTGCATCAGTTTTTCACAAGCATCCAGACTGTGCTCTGTCCGGCAACTTACCGGGTTCTGCTTCACGAAAGCCGTGATGGCCGTGGTAACAGGATCTAGCCCTTGAGCAACAATCGTGCAACAGAGGTCACGATCGGTGATGATGCCAACAAGCCTATGTGAGTCTCCGTCGCTAATAACGGGCAGAGACCCGACATCTTCGTCTCGCAAGGCCTTTGCAACCGATTGCGCGCTGTCGCTGGTGAGACAGCAGACCGGGTGTTGGGTCATCACGTCTTTTACCCGCATGTAATCACCTCCTCAGAGAGACTCCGGACAGCCATAACTATCAGAGGACAATCCCCACATGTGTAGGTCTTGAGATGCCTTGCGACATTTCGCAGTTGATCGGTTCAACCCCGGCAATTCGAATTCGCTCCAGCAAGTATTGACGAGAGTGGGAGCACCTTTTCGGTTGTGACGGGCCTGCAAAGCACCTGAGTGCCTTCAGAGCCGAAACTCGCAGTGCCTTTCGCGTTTCCTCTCGTCCTCTATGTTGAAAGCCATGCCTGAGCGCCAACCACAAGTGCTTCCACTCCTGTCTCCAAAGTTGGATGAATCACCGGCGCGAACCGCGGGTTATGGTTGGTCGGGATGTCGGAAATCGTGCCCGATTTTCTCGCGTTAGCATACTTCTCAGGATCAGTGCCACCGACAAACCAGAATACAGAAGGAACCTGCCACTCGGTTCCAAAGGAACCAAAATCTTCGCTCGCGGTAGTTGGTTGCGTGTTCTTCACCCGCTCCGCCGTGAAGTAGTTTCGAAATGCGTCAACGGTGCGCTGAGTCGCCTCCGGATCATTCTTCACAAACGCGTAATGATCGAGAGGAGTAATCTCGGGCTTCTTCGGCGCTCTTGATGCTTCCGCTTCGGCATTGACGATGCGTTCGATTGCGGCAAGCACTCGCTGGCGGACATCTTCATCGAAAGTACGCACGTTCAGCTTTATTACTGCCTCATCAGGGATGACGTTTTCCTTCGTGCCCGCCTGAAGCGAGCCGACCGTAACGACCGCGGCTTCATTTGGAGCCACTTCGCGCGAGACAATTGTTTGCAGGCGAAGGACGGTTGCCGCGGCCGTAACGACTGGATCAATGCTCGCTTGCGGTATCGAGCCGTGAGCGCCTCGACCGAACATCCGTATTTCGAAACTGTCTCCTGCAGAGGTAATCACGCCGGAGCTAGTGCCGATTTCGCCTGCCGGACCGACCATGACGTGTTGTCCCAATATCACCGTCGGCTTCGGAAAGCGTTTGAACAATCCGTCATCGATCATGGCCTGCGCGCCCGCTGCCGTTTCCTCTGCTGGTTGGAAAACGGACATCAGCGTGCCCTTCCACGCATCACGCGACCTGGCCAGCAACGTGGCCGCGCCTATCAGCCAGGTCACATGCATATCATGCCCGCAGGCATGCATCACCGGGACGGTTTTCCCCGTTTTGTCAGTGGCCGTGACCTTACTGGCGTACGGCAGACCGGTGGCTTCGTGCACCGGCAGCGCGTCCATGTCTGCGCGCAGCATGACTTCGGGGCCTTCGCCGTTGCGCAGCAAACCCACAACGCCCGTGTTTCCGACACCGGTGGTCACCTCGTAACCGGCCGCGCGAAGACGGTCCGCCGCAATGCTGGCTGTGCGGTTTTCCTGCATCGATAGTTCAGGGTGAGAGTGGATGTCTTTGTAGACCGACTCCAAGTCGGGAAGCAGATCGCCGATGCTTTCTAAAACATTCTCGGAAGTCTTTGTCGCTGGCATGATCACCTCTTTTGTGACGACTACCGACAGTTCGGATTGCCGGCATTCGCGATCGAAAGGAACGTGATGCTGGTAGGCGCGAAGCTCACCCGGCCAGGGTTCACTGCTTCGCCGTTCAGTTGCGGCAAATCGCCACTGGTCGTGAGCTGAAGCTGTTTTGCGTTAAGTTCCACTGTGCTGTCTTCGAGTTGTTTTGCGGTCAGGGTGTATCGTTCGCTGGCCGTTGTTACGTTGAGATCTAAGTTGCGTTGCCGGTCAGCATTGATGACCAGTAGCGCTACGCCGCCAGGCTTGTGTCCCAAGCAGTGTGCATACACGTATACATTCGCTATAGCGCTGACCTTCGGGTCAAGCACAGTGGTGCCCATCAATTTGTGCCACAGTAAGGTCGCCCAATAATCGGGACGAGGCTCGAACGTATTCTGGTCAAGCAAACCGTAATCGCTCGCTGCCAGCGTGTTGTGCATGATGACCTTGACGTCTCGACGCGCCAAGCTGGCATGCTCGATGAGATAGCGAAACGTATCGAGAAACGTTGAAGCCCAAGGGTTGCCTCCGCACGCGGCATCAGCGGTTTCGGTGATCCACAGAGGCTTACCAGGTTCGAACCGGTCACGAAGGCCAGCGTAAAACTCGTCAATCTTTTCAGGGCGGGAAAGCCATTCCGGAGAAAGTGCGACCGCCGCTGAGGTCTGGAACTTCTCGCCCATGCTTGCGCATCGCTGCGATGCAGCGGCATACAGGTGGTAAGAAAAAATGTTGAATTCCGGACCGGTTGCTCTCAAGAGGTCGTCGCTAGGCAACACACCGCCCCTCTCCATCGCGAACGGCCCCTCGCCGACCGATCCCGGACCGAGCAAGACTGTGCCGGAGGAATTCTCTTTTAACCACGGCTTGAAGACGGCCATATCGCGACCGTAATCAGCAGCGTTGTAGCCTTCGGGTGCTCCGCCCATGGCCGCGTAAGTGGGTTCGTTCATGAACTCGGCCGCATCCACGCGTCCTCCAATCGATTTCGTGTACGCAAGCCACACGCTGGCCTCTTTTGGGGTCCATACGCCCTCCGCGTTGCGGGTACCGTTACTCGTTGCGAAGGACGTGACGAGCTCCCCATCGACAGCGTGCACGAAATCAATGACGCCCTTCCATTCTTTTCGCGTCAGTACGGCGTTATAACCCGCTGGCGGCTTCGCACTCGAATTGTTTGAATCCGCGAAATAAACCGAGTTCGCCCACGTTCCGCTTACTCGTACATATGCAGGTCCAAGCGCTCGCGTGAGCTTCCGCAGACGAGGGTTCCCTAGATCGATGGGCGGTCGGTATTGGTAGAGGTTCGGGTCCATGCCAGCTGGGGTCGAAGCAGAGGGCCCATGCTGTGTCGCCCCGTTGCCGGAAGAATCCTGGGTGCCATAGGGCTTCCAGAAAGTGCCCCCTGTTACCTCCGCCATTTCGATGTTGTAGGAAAAAAATTGGCTATCGACAGTGCGGATTCGAGGCATCTTTGCTGGATCGACCGACACTGTTTGCGCGTAGACATGCAGCACAAGAGCGAAGGCAAGCAAGATTGCACTTCCGGCAGAACGAAACTGTACGGGAACGAACTTGCTGTCCATCGAATACCCCTGGGGTTAGCGAGGCAGGAGGGCAAATACCCAACCTACGATGCACATTGACAATCGCTAGTGGCCTTGCCGCGTTCTTTATCGCCCTGCTCTGTTCTTGCAAGCGTGGATTGGATTACATTCCAGCCAGTCTCGCGCATCGCCAGTGTTCCGGCGAGCAGATCACGAAGATCCGAACTGCAGAACCGGAAGCGGCGATGTCCTGATCGGGCTGTAATTGACCGCTTCTCGTCTGGTCCACATTCATGAACGCAGAAACGTGTGCACGGAATCGTCGTTGCCGTAGCTATTACGCGGAGCTTACGCCGCTGAGCATTGAACGAGCTTCTTCTTTTGCTCCGCTTCGACGGAAATCGAGGAGCACAGGTCCTCCACGCTGGCGAGCCTGCCAGTGTCTATTCAATTTGCACAGAGCAACCAAACCGCGGCGCGTTGCCACCTAAATCTCAGCGAAAGGCACTCCTCAGTCAACCCGCACAAATCAACCTTCACCGCAAGGAGACGACGCCATGAGTCTTGCACGTTGGGATCCCTTTCTGGAACTCAGAAGTCTTGAAGACGAAATTCGCCGGCAGTTCCGGCGATCCATTACTGGTACTGACAGCTCGCAGCTTGAAGAAATTTTGACCAGTTCGCAATTTGCTCCGCCTGTCGACGTGTACGAAGACGGTGCTAAACTCAGCATCAAGAGAGATGTCCCTGGCATAGACCCGAAAGGACTTAAGCATCCGAGTTGATGGCAATATGCTCACCGTCAGCGGAGAGCGAAAGTTGGAAACCGAAGAAAGGAAAGAGAATTTCCGACGCGTGGAGCGGCAATACGGATCCTTCTCGCGTTCGTTTTCTCTGCCTGCATCGGCTGATACAGATAACATCAGCACTAACTTCGAGAATGGCACGCTTCGCGTTGATATTGCTAAACGCGCAAGATCGGTGAAGCGTCGGTCAGAGGCAAGAAAGCTGCGTAGATCACCACAAGGCAGGCTCCCGTCTGAGCCTGCCCCTTCGCGATACGGCCCTGATCTGATCTGCCGCTTTAACAACGATGCACGCTGCCAATGGGACCGTGGGATGCACGGGGGCCCAGTAATGATTTAAGGAGGAGGACATGGTAGATGATCTGCGACGCCGTTCCGCCGCCGAGGTCTTCGAGGATCATCTACGCCTCGCTGGCGAGCATCAGTTTGCGGAAGACATCAAGCGTAATACTTCGCCCGACATCATCATTCTTGAGCGTCGGGGCATTTTCCGAGGCCGCGCAGGTGCAACGGAACTTGCGCGTCTGCTCGAACTGGAGCTGCCGAATGCGCCTTATGTGTACACGAATCGCGTGATCGAAGGGCGCATTGCCTTCCTTGAGTGGACCGCTGAAGCAGAGCATGCGCGAGTACGGGACGGCGCCGATTCATTCGTCATCGAAGATGGCTGGATCGTCGCCCAAACCATCCATTACACCGTGGAACAGGTCGTAGAGCCTCGCGATGCATATCATTTTGTCCCGACTCACGGGTGAGAGTGAACATGGGAGCTGCAACACATACTTCGACACTGCGTGGGTCTGGGCAGGGCCAAACGGAAGATACACTGTGCGGGGACGAAGGACTGCACTACATAACCGCAATCGCCGGCATCACAGACCCGATTGTCTCGCCTCGGCTTCCTGAACAACTCCCATCGATTTTCGAAAGTGGCGGAGCAGATGTGTCGCTCTTCTGGCATGATGGCGGCCATGAACTCGGCGAAGGTGACCTGATTGCAGCGAAGAGATGGCTCTCTCACCAAGCAGCGACGCGGATAACTGCGTAAAGAAAGAGGATACGGTTTTATGACGGTTGACGTATTCGGACTCCTACCATTCGCAGAGAGAGCTTCGCAACCAGCAACCCCACAGTCTTC
>DAIPJJ010000125.1:0-13383 GCA_036770325.1 Terriglobales bacterium | reverse complement strand
TCTTCCGCGACTCCCAAAGCAGAGACACGATCAATAGCAGCATCACCGGCTCAATCGGGTGCTTATAACGTTGAAATGGATTTACCAGGTAATACGGAAGCGGATAGATCAGCAGAAACGGCGCCAACAACCATTTGTACGAATTTCGTTGATAGAACGTAAGCCCCAGCCCAGCAAACGCGAATAAAGCCGCGAGCAGATATTCCACATGACGCGCAGTCCATAGGTCAAAACCACCGAGGATGACCGTCTGCGGCGGCGCAGCCCAGAAATACCAAACTCGCTTTAGCGTAAACAGCGCAAATTCCTTCGGATGTTCGCGAATGAACTGGTGCACCTGCGCCTTCTTCTCATTCATGAACCCGATCTCGCCGAGTTCCTGAAAACGGCGCGCCGAAACCGGATCGTTCCCCGGATGCTCAGCCCGCGTCCACAATCCAGCGGACGCTTCATTGTTCGCCTCGTGCAGCTCCAGTGGCAGATTGTCGCGAATGAGAAACAAGCGGCCGAAGACTTCGTAATTGCGAATCGTCCACGGGGTGATGCACAAAGCGGCGACAATCAACGACACCACGATTCCAGAAAACTGCGCACGACTCTTCCCTGCCCACAACATCCACAGAATGAAGAACGGCCACAGGATCACCAGGGTTGTATTCGTCAGAAGAATCAATCCCCAGAGAAGGCCGTAAAGAACCCAGTCTCTCCGGCGCGCCTCGTCTGCTAAACGAATTGTCAGCCACAGCGCCAGGCTGAGCAGGAATGTCGAAAAACTCACTTCCCAGATGATTCGCACCGGCCAATAGATCACATACGGAAACACGGCCCAGGTCCATGCGGTACCGCGTCCAACAGATTGGTTGTAAACCCGCGTTCCAACTCGGTAGAGAGTCCAGCAGGTCAGCGATGCGAAGACACTGTTGAACACCAGCATGGCAAAGGCCGCCATCCGCGAATAGAGACCAAATATCTTGAAGGCCGCGGCAATCACGTACGGATACACCGGCGCTGCCCAGGCCGTGGGGCCGGTGTTCAGGTCAGTAGGCGAACTGAAACCCTGGCCGTTAACGATGGAGCGCGCAATCCGCCCCATCTCCCATCCGAAATTGAAATGATCACGCAGTGGGTTGACGCGGTATGTATGCCCGACCACGATCACTGCCAGACGCAGCGTAAACGCAACAAGAACAATGAAGAAAACCGATTGCCGGAAGGGCCTCTTACGCTCCGGGTTCGACGCGACAATGGCTTGGCTCTTAGCTTGAGAAATTGCGGAGTGCACCTGACTCAGAGTACCGCAGCCCTGGTCTCCCTGCCACCGCGCAATGTTTACGTGAATGCCGTCCAGAATTGCGGAATTGCTTGCCTCGCGAGCATTTCGGAGCTAGGATTCGGCACGCAACTCAGGAGGTCTCATCATGGCTCGCAATCACGGTCGTGCTTCGTTCTTCACTGCATTTCTTCTCCTTCTCCTAACCTCGGCGCTTTTCGCACAAGTCGATACCATCGTGATTCCCGCAGGCAGCCCAGAAGACCATGACCTTAATGCGATCAGCAATGAGCAGGATTCGCAGAAGAAGGTCACCATGTATCAGGACTTTCTGCAGAAGTACGCCTCGAACCCGGCCGCCGTTGCATACGCTAATTGGCAGCTCTCGCAGTACTACCAGGGCAGCGGAGATTTCCAGAAGGCACTCGATTTCGGCGACAAGGCCTTAGCGGGATCGCCTCACAACCTGGAAATCCTCACTTCCCAGGTGCAGATCGCTCAGCAGCTCAAGAACAATGTCGCCATGTTCAAGTATTCCATCCAGGGCGGCGAGACATTCAACTCCATCGAGAAGCAATCCAAGCCGGCAGATGTCAGCGATGAGCAGTTCGCCTCGAACATTGCATCGCAGAAGGACGCAAACAAATCGTCCTACGAATTCTTCGAAGGTGCTGCATTCAACGTCATCGCTGCTGAAAACGACGCAAAGACGCGCATGGACTACATCGACAAGTACACGGTGACGTTTCCCAAATCGAAGATGGACGAGCAGGTCACGCAATACGCCATGCTGTCGCTTTCAGAGCTCCGCGACAATCGGCGACTCACCGAATTCGCCGACAAGGCGCTGGCCGCTAATCCTAACAACCTGCCCGCCCTTTTGCTGCTCGCCAACAGCTACGTGGACAGCTCCGAACCAGGATCGCTCGCCAAGGCAATCTCCTACGCCCAAAAAGCAATTGTTGCAGCCAAAGCAGACGATCCAGCGGCCGATAAGTCGCAGAAAGTCTCTGCCGGCGTGGCGCATTCGGTAATGGGACGGGCGTATGCCAAGCAGGCAAAAACGCTACCGTCTATCAGCGAGTTGAAGTCGGCCTTGGCGTTGCTGAAGGGACAGGACGAACAGCAATACGCCGTTGCAGCCTACTACCTGGGCTGGGACTACGCCAAGGTAAACAAACTGACGGAAGCGCGTGCTGTGTTGAACGAGGCAGTAGCAATACCCGGGCCGGTACAACAGCCCTCGAAGGAATTGCTGACAAAGGTGAATACTGCACGCGCGGCGGGAAAATAGTCAATCACTTTCGCGTAAGTTCGTCGGAAAGCTGCCGCGCTTTGTACGCCAGCGTCTGGGCCCGGTTCATGTCGCCAGTCGCGGTGGCCGCCTTCGCCTGGCGCACGTAAGTGTGGATCTGATCTACCGTGCCCTTTTGCTCTGCCGTTAACGCGCGCGCCGAGGCCCGCTGCAGATTCGCGTCCGTGGCGGCGAGCAACTCATCCGTCGAGACGCGCTGCTGCTTGGCCTGCTCCGGAGAAAGCGACGGCGTGAGCTGCGCGGCCTGTTCTTTCGCTCCACCATTCTTCACCACAACCTTGCCAGGTGAACCTGATGTTTTTGCCTGCGCCGGCTTTCTCGTTTTGCGCTTCGTATGATGTAACACCGGCGGCTTAGGCGCCGGTGTCGCCTTCTGCTTGGTAGCCGATGGGCTTGCCGGAACGGGCGTGTTTTCTGCCGGCGCACTTTGCGGTGCGGCAGGTGATGCCTCAGGATTCGGAGAAGCTTCCGAAGTTCCCGGTGAAGTTTGATCTGAATTCGGGGAATGTTGCTCCGCACCGGGCGCACTCCGCTGCTGCGAGGCGTTCGAAGCCGGCGGTGCGCTCTGCGACGAATCAGGCGACGCCGAATCAGCTCCTGGCGTCTGCTCCTGCTGGAGGGCATTGCTCGCACTGCTACACAGCAAAAATGTGCAGGCTAACACGGCGCTTTTTAGACGTAATTTCATGCCTGGGTTCGAAATGAGCTTATGTCCTCGCTGCCGCTTCCTCAAGTGACGAAGAGCGTGCCTCCGCCAACGGCAAACGCAAACGGAACGTAGTACCTTTTCCTTCCTCTGACTCGAAATCTACTGACCCATAGTGCCATTGCATGATCTGGTAAGTCTGTGCCAATCCGATTCCGCTACCGGATTTTTTCGTTGTGAAATAAAGTTCGAAAATTTTGTCCTGCACGGCAGCCGGAATTCCACCCCCTTCGTCCTGCACTTCTGTAATGACGCAGTCCTCCGTCTTCTTGGCGCAAATTTTCAGCGTACCGCCATTTGGCATGGATTGCACCCCATTGAGCACGACATTCAGCATCGCCTGTTTAATGAAATCCGCGTCCACTTTCACCTGTATTGCCTCTTCCGGAAGCTCGCGAATCAACGTCACTCCATGCTGTTCCGCATCCGGCGATGCCAGCAAAGAAACTTCATCAAGCAACTTTCGCAGGTCTGTTTCTTCCACGTGTAAATCGCGAGGACGCGTGAAATCTACCAGAATTTGCACCACCCGATCCAGCCGGTGAATCTCGCTGTCGATGATGTCCACATGGCGGTTTGTGTCCGGATCAAGTGTCTGCAGTTTGTTGCGTAGAAGCTGAAGATGCAGAACGATGGCATTGATCGGATTTTTTACTTCGTGCGCCACGCCTCGAGTCACGCGTCCGCTGGCTGAAATTCTCCGGGAAAGCTCGATCTCGTCTTCAATTCGCCTCACCGACTCAGCATCGCGCATGGTAAGCAGCGCGCCAATTTGCGTTCCTTTCTCTTGAATAAAGTCGAGCGAAACCTGCACACGCCGGCCGTTTGAAGTTTCCGTTTCGCGTTGTGTAACGTTGTGCCGAAGACGGAACGCATCGAGCATCGCTATTCCGAGCGCAGACTCCGTGGTAAATATTTCGTTCGCTGTTTTCCCCAGCAGTTCTCGTCGCGACCGTCCCAGAAATGTCTCGATAGCCGCGCTGACCAGGACCACTCGCGAGTCCCGCGTAAACAGCATCAAGCCGTCCTGCAGGCTCGACATAATTTGGTCGACATTGCTCTTCAGGGCAGAGAAAATTTCGCGCGTATCGCGCATCTGCCGCCCCAAATTCGCGATCTTCATGCTGACCTGGCCGTATTCGTCATAGGTTTCGCTGACCTCCACGTCACTTCCGTCTGTGCCGGCCATACGATCGAGGCTACGGTTGATGTGCTCAAGAGGACCGAGAGCAATGTGCGAAAGTAGTGCTGCCAGCATTAAGGAACACAGAACCGCAACCGCTGAGAGCGTCAGGGAATGCTGCAATGTAGGCGTGAGCTCATTGCGTAAGAAAATTGTCGAAACACCGATGTGAATACTTCCAAAAGTTCCGCCGTTGAGCAGCAACGGAATGTGCACGTCGTAGACGGTCGGGCCGTGGTACACCAGCCTTAGCTCTTGCCGGAAGCTCGCGTTCTGTAATATCGAAAAATCGGGCCGCTCCTCAATATGCTTGCCGATTAGGCTCGGGTCTGTGTCGAGGATTGCTTTTCGGTCGTTGTCGAGAATCGCAGCATCGTAGATCGTCGGCCAGCTACCGACGATTGATTCGAGCATTGTGTTCAAGTCCCGGTCTGTGCCCAGGTAGTAGGCAACGCCTCGCCTGAGCGCATCAGGATTCGTAGTATCGATCCGCGTACTACTTAGATCAGGAGCGGCATTACTTGCCAGATAGGCGAGTTGCGAGGTCAAAGCTGCTGCAGTGTCGTGTGAGCTGTTGATTCCCTGCCGCAAAATCTCGGATATGTAAAAATACGACGCGCCTGTGACCAGCGCGGCCACCATGAAGGTTACAGCGAGTACGATTTGGGTCCTGCGGCGCATAAGAAACCCAGCCGACCTTCCTTATCTGACGAAGCGCGCAGACGAGCTACGGCTCTCTTACTTCCTCTTCTTCCGTCTCTTCCTTTCCATCTTTCTCTCCCCGGCTATCCGCTCCCGAGCTGCCATACTCCTTCAACTTGTTATGCAGCGTTTTCAAACTGATCCCGAGAATTTCCGCGGCGCGCGTCTTGTTATTGTTCGTCGATTCGAGCGTCTTCAGGATCAGCAGTTTTTCGGCTTCTCCTACCGTGGTCCCAACGCCTACACGGATCGAATCGGCATCATCTTCGGAAAGCCGTACGGGAGCATGGCCGAATCCAGGGGGAAGATGCTTGGTCTCAATCACTGGCCCTTCGCACACGATCACGGCCCGTTCCAATGTGTTTCGCAGCTCGCGAACATTTCCCGGCCAACTGTAGTTGCGAAGCGCATTCAGCACAGCTTCGCTTACCGCTGCGACCCTGCGGCCATGCTTTGAACTCATGTCGGCAAGCAGCGCCTGCACCAGATCAGGAATATCCTCGCGATGTTCGCGCAGAGTTAGCATGTGAATGTTGAACACGTTCAAGCGGTAGTAAAGATCGTTGCGCAGCTCTCCGCGCGAAACGGCCTCTTCCGGAACTTTATTTGTGGCGGCGAGAACCCGCACATCGACGGTAGTTTCCGTTTTGCTTCCCAGTCGCCGAAGTTTTCGGTCTTCGAGAACACGCAACAGTTTGGCTTGAGTGGCGATTGGCATCTCGCCAATTTCATCCAGCAGCAGCGTTCCGCCTTCCGCCAATTCAAAACAGCCCGTCCGCCTTTCCAGCGCGCCGGTGAACGCGCCTTTCTCGTGACCAAAGATTTCGCTTTCGATCAGCGTCTCCGGAATCGCGGCGCAGTTGATCGCTACAAACGGCTTGTTCCTCCGCGGACTGAGTTCGTGAATGGTTCGTGCGACCAGCTCTTTTCCCGTCCCGCTCGCGCCGGTGATCAGCACAGATGCGGTGCTCGGCGCCACCATTTCGATGAGCCGGAAAATCTCCTGCATTTTCTTCGATGAGCCGATCAGCGCGCCGAGCGACCCAGAGTCCCGCAGTTTGCGCCTTGTGGCTTCAAGTTCAACCCGCGTCCCGAGGAGAGCAGAAGCGTTTTGCAGTATCGTGCGCAGCCGGCTCGTGTCGATCGGCTTGGGAATGTAGTCATACGCGCCGATTCTCATCGCCTGCACAGCGCTATCAATGCTGCCCTGCGCGGTAACCATAATGACCGCGATGGTCTGGTTTTCGCCTGCTATTTTTTCGAGCAGCTCCAGCCCGCCGAGGCGCGGCATCTTCAAATCGGTTATCACGATATTCGGCGACCACGAGGTAACCTTTTCGTAGCCTTCCTGTCCATCGCGCGCAGTCTCAGCCGCGTATCCCCACGATAGGACCAATTCAGCTAGACCAGTCCGCTCGTTTTCTTCGTCTTCGACAATCAATACTCTTTCTAGGCTCATGCGTATCACTCATTATTCAGGCTCTGGCCTATACCCGCAAGCGGCAGAGCACGCCATGCTACACCGCAAGGGCAAGTACCTTGCTTAGCATCATTTACTATGAATGCAAAAGCAAAATGCCTGAAACATTACTATGGGCGTCGGAGGACCAGGCCGCGCGCCTGTTGGAGCTTACCGCAGCAACCGACGATCGCGCCAAGGAAGCGCCTCTGCGCCGTGATGTGCGTTCTCTCGGAATTCTGCTTGGCAGGGTTCTGGTCGAGCAGGCTGGCGAGCCGCTCTTCAAGACCGTCGAGCAGCTTCGGCGCCTCCTCATCCAGTCTCGGGCGCACACTGCGCATTCACACTCCGGATCAGAGGAGATGGAGGAGGCGCGAAATATTGTTGCCGGCCTCAACATCAAGCAGGCTTACAGCGTTGCAAAAGCTTTCGCGATTTATTTTGAACTGACCAATCTCGCAGAAACCAATCATCGCAAGCGCCGTCGCCGGGCTGGAAAGCTTAATTCGAAGCAGCCGCCGCTTGCCGGATCTTTTCGCGGAACGCTACTAAGAATGCGTGAATCCGGTTTCTCCGCCGAAGAAGCGCTTGCCGCTTTGCGTAAAGTGGAAGTCATTCCTGTTTTCACGGCGCATCCCACTGAGGTCGCCCGTCGCACGGTATTGCTCAAGCGGCGTCGGATCGCAAAATGTCTGGAATTGCTTGATCGTCTTCCAATGCCTCCGAGCGAGGCATCCGAACTCGAAGGCTCCATCGCGGCGGAAATCACTGCGCTTTGGCAAACTGACGAAGTTCGCGTAGTGAAGCCGCAGGTCACTGATGAAATCCGAATGGGACTCGACCACTATCCCATGTCGATCTTCGAGGCCTTGCCGCGCCTGTATAACGAAATCGGGGATTCCTTTCGGAGCATTTTCCAGATGGAACTCTGCTCCGAACAGGCTCCCAAGGTACTCACATTTGGTTCCTGGATCGGCGGGGACCGCGACGGCAATCCGTTCGTTACACCGGAGAGCACTCGTGAGGCCCTCGAGCGCGCGCGGAATACCATCCTCACTCACTACATTGCAGAGCTCGAACGCATTCTCACTCCCCTCAGCTCTTCTTGCCGGCAGGTTCCCGTCTCGCACGAATTTCAAGAGCGGCTTGCCGCTTACGCCGAGGCTATGGGCGAAGAACCTGCGCGCCGCGGAAGAATCTCTCCTACCGAACTTTATCGCCGATTCATCGCATACATGGTCGTCCGCCTTGGCGCCACGCGCGACGCGCAGACTGATGCTTACGATTCGGTGAGCGAGTTCAAGTCTGATCTTGACATTCTTTATAGAAGCCTGTCCGGGAACCATGGAAAAAATCTCGCCAAATTGTTTTTAGATCCTCTATTACGAAAAGTACGCACATTCGGATTTCACCTTGCGACGCTCGATATCCGCCAGCATGCAAATATTCACAAACGTGCCTGCCAGGAGTTGAACACCTCGAATTCGCAACCTTCGGGTTTGAGTAATTCCGAGAAGAACACCATCAACGACGTTTTCGATGTTTTCCGCAGCATCGCTGAATGGAAGAAAAACTTTCCCGCAACCGCGATCCGGAACTACGTCATCAGTGGCGTCGAATCTGCAGACGACGTCTATGCGGTAATCGAGTTGGCGAAATCCTGCGGACTCTCACTTGCTGGAGCAGGCAACGATCCCGGACTCATGCCGGTCCCGCTGTTCGAGTCAATTCAATCTCTGCGCGGCTCGGCGCAAATCATGGACAAACTGTGGAGCGATCCCGCCTACCACGGCCTCGTTGATTCCTGGTGCGGCTGGCAGGAAGTCATGCTCGGCTATTCGGATTCCAATAAAGACGGTGGAATGCTCACCAGCATTTGGGAGTTGTACAAGGCCCACCGCGCACTGCATGAATGCGCTCGCAAACACGGCATCAAGCTCCGCCTCTTCCACGGTCGCGGAGGCACCGTAGGTCGCGGCGGCGGTCCCACTCATGCCGCAATTCTTGCGCAACCAGTCGGCGATTTTTCCGGTCAGATTCGTATTACCGAACAGGGTGAAGTTCTGAACTGGAAGTATTCCGATTCCGTTCTTGCCGAATGGAATTTGGAAATCATGATCGCTGCTTCGCTCGAGGCTCTCACCCGGCCGGATAGTTCCTCGGGGGTTTCTGACAAGGGCTGGGAAGCAGTGATGGACCAGATGTCAGCCGATGCCTTCGCCTTTTACCGTAAGCACATCGCTGACAACCCAGATATTCTTCCCTACTTCGAGCAGGCGACACCGGTGAACCAACTGGAGCACGCACGTATCGGCTCGCGTCCCGCACGTCGATCAGCCAGTCGACGACTCGAAGACTTGCGTGCGATTCCCTGGGTTTTCGGGTGGATGCAGAGCCGGCACGCTTTGCCCGCCTGGTTCGGCGTAGGACACTCTCTGGAGCAATTTGTGGCCCGAGGCAGCGCACAAGTCCATCAGCTCCAGCAAATGATGTCGAGTTTCCCCGTCTTTAACGATCTCATTCGCAACGTGGAGCTCGCTATGGCAAAAGCCGACTTGGCCATCGCTCAACTCTACGCAGCTCTCGTTGTCGATAAAAAACTGCGAGAACGTGTGTGGAACCTGGTGGTCGAGGAATTTGACCGCACACACCGCATGCTGCTTCTGGTCAAGCAGCAAGAGAAGCTGCTGGAGAAAAATCCCGTGCTGTCGCGGTCTATCCGGTTGCGGAACCCCTACGTTGACCCAATGAGCCTCATCCAGGTGGACCTATTACGCAGAAAACAATCCGGAGATGATTCGGACGAGTTGAATTACGCGCTAGGGGCCACAATCAATGGGATCGCCGCCGGACTGCATAATACGGGCTAGTCGAATTGTATGCAGAATGTAATATTCCAGCAGCAGCTTTCGAATTCCGTTGACTCAGAGTAGATGCAACTTTAACGTTCGTGTAACGCAGAGGAACAAACCTCGGGCAAAAAGAAAAGCGCCCTGCTGGAGTAAGGCGCTTTAAGAGCTGTTGGGAAGCTCAAAAGATTTCGTTGAACTGAATCTACCAATACCCCTACCTCGTGTGAATCAGGTCGGAACTGTAGAATCCATCTAAGTTTCTGTGTATCTTAATTACTGGATCCAGAAGCACCATGCCTATTTTCGAATACTCCTGCAAAGACTGTGAACACAGGTTCGAAGCTCTAATCATCGGAAAACAAAAGGCTTCCTGTCCTAAGTGCCACAGCAGTCGTCTAGCTCCGCAACTCTCTGTATTTGCCGTCTCGGCAAAAGGCTCCAACTCACCCACCCCGGCAGCTTCCGGCGCGTGCGGAACCTGTGGAGATCCTCGCGGCCCGGGTTCGTGCTCGATGCCCGATCTCGACTAGCCTGTAAACTGCTGATTTTACTAACCTTGTTCTGGCACTCCGGTACCCAGGTCACGGTAACCCGCGTAAGTTTTCCGGCGCCCATTTCTGAAGCAGAATGACGGCAGATCGAGCCGAGGAGGCCTATGGATCGCCGTCAAAGCCCACGCGTTGAAGTCCAGCTTCCGGTGCAGGTTTGGGGCATGGACAGCTTTGGTCAGCCATTCACCAACGCGGCGCTTGTGACCAACCTGAGCGCGGGCGGAATGGTGGTGCAGGGCGTTGTGCGTCGCCTCCGCGTCGGCGAGATCATCGATGTCCAGATGGAACGCGAGACTGCCCAATTCCGCGTGGTCTGGATCGGCGCAACCGGCGATCTCGGTCTACAGCGCCTCACTGAGACTGCGTTTCTGCCGGGCTCAATCCTCGTACACTGTGCTCAGGCCGCCGCAGCCTGCTAGTATCCGCACTGTGCGCCTATTACCACCCTGCCACTCCCTCCAAGGCTTTGATTGCCTCTGCTAAATCCTTTTAATATCCTGCAGCTCAGATCCTTCTAGTCAGGAAAAAACATGCGAATCTGCTGGATTGCATTCTTTCTGCTTGCAACAAATGTTTCCATGCTCACCATGCCGCAGGCGCCTGAATCCCAAACGCCGCTTCACTTGATGCCTTGGCCGGCGAGCGTCAAGACGGGCTCGGGTCAGCTACTAGTTCAAAATACTTTTACTGTTGGATTGCGCAGCGACTCCGACCCGCATCTTCGACGCGCCCTCGACATATTCCTCAATGACCTTCGCCGGCAGACCGGGTCGACCGCTATTGATTTTTCCGTCAGCAAAGACGCCACAAATGCCCAGTTGTCCGTCAGCGCTGATCACGCGAGCAAAGAAGTTCAGGAACTGGGGGAGGACGAATCCTACAAACTGGAAATTACCTCAACGCATGCCGACCTTACGGCACCCACCACCCTCGGCGTGATGCGCGGACTGCAAACATTTCTTCAGCTCGTCGAACTCACTCCACAAGGATTTGCCGCACCCGCCGTTGTCATCGAGGATCAGCCTCGATTCCCCTGGCGCGGACTGATGATTGACGCCGGCCGGCATTTCATGCCAATCGATGTGATCAAGCGAAATCTCGATGGAATGGCCGCGGTCAAGCTCAATGTCTTCCACTGGCATCTTTCGGAGAATCAGGGCTTCCGCATCGAGAGCAAGAAATTTCCCAAGCTGCAGGAAATGGGCTCCGATGGCCTTTATTACACGCAGGAACAAGTCCGCGACGTGATCGATTACGCCCGGGATCGCGGCATTCGCGTCATTCCCGAATTCGATATGCCGGGCCACAGCACCGCCTGGTTCGTTGGCTACCCCGACCTGGCCAGCGGCCCCGGACCGTATTCGATCGAGCGCAAGTGGGGCGTCTTCGATCCCGCCATGGATCCCACGCGCGAGAGCACGTACAAATTTCTTGATGAGTTCATCGGCGAGATGGCAAAGCTATTCCCCGATCAGTTCTTCCATATCGGCGGCGACGAAGTGAACGGCAAGCAGTGGGACGCCAACCAGAAGATTCAGGAGTACATGCGCGCCCATAACTTGAAAAACAATGCCGACTTGCAGGCCTACTTCAACACGCGAATCCAAAAAATTGTTGCCAAGCATGGAAAGACTATGGAAGGCTGGGACGAAATCCTCCGCCCGGACCTGCCGAAGAGCATCGTGATCCAATCGTGGCGCGGCCAGCAGTCACTCGCCGACGCCGCACGTCAGGGCTATCGTGGCTTGCTTTCATCGGGCTACTACCTGGATTTGAACCAGCCGACCTGGATGCACTACGGAGTCGATCCTTTTGCCGATGGTGCAGCGAATTTGTCCGATGAAGAGAAGAAGAGAATACTCGGCGGCGAAGCCTGTATGTGGTCGGAGTACGTTTCCCCCGAAAATATCGATTCGCGGATCTGGCCGCGTGCCGCCGCAATCGCCGAACGCCTTTGGTCGCCGCAAGACGTGACTGATGTGAACTCCATGTATCAGCGCATGGAGCACACCAGCAAATGGCTGGACTCCTATGGACTCACGCACAACATCAACTACACGCTGATGCTCAACCGCATGACCAACGGTGAGAACAGTTCGGCGCTGCGGACATTAGTGGATTTGGTCGAACCCGTAAAGGGCTATGCTCGCGAAGGACTTGCCACGACTGAACCGACCGCGTTCACCCCGTTGAATCGCGCTATCGACGCCGCCCGCCCGGAAAGTATTCCAGCCCGGCGATTCGGATTGCTGGTAAATGAATTCGCCTCCGGTCAGGTCAGGCCAGGAACCGAGCTTGAGATTCGATCCATGCTCACCGCCTGGCGAGACAACGACGTGCAGCTTCGGCCGTTTGCTGAACGTTCATCTCTGGTTCAAGAGGTCGCACCGCTATCGCAGGATTTATCGACACTCGCCTCGGTGGGACTAGAAGCGCTCGACTATCTGGACCGGGGAGAAAAAGCGCCGGACGCCTGGAAGACGCAGCAGCTCCAGTTCATCCAGCAGACTTTTCGTCCGAAGGCGCAGGTCCTGCTTATGGTCGCTGGGCCGGTGCAAAAACTTGTGCAAGCCAGCGCGGGAGAAAGCCCCACCAATCTCCCGCTTCCGAAAGCCGCGAACGACTAAGGAACTTCGCGAATATACATGAGCCTTACGCGGCTACGTCGCGCAAGAACCTTGTGACCCGTCGTGCTTTGCTCGGCTGCAACACTGGAACGCTGGCTGGCCATGGCTCTTCGACGCCCATCAAAGCCATTGCTCCGCCTGCCAGCGCGACGTTCTTCGCGAAGTTCACCATCTCGTTCGCGCGCTGCTGCGGGTCTTCATGCTTCCAGAAGTTGTGCATGACCGGCGAGACTCCGGCGAGAAAACCGAGAATAGCAACTGCACCCAGCTTCGGCTTGATTCCGAGCAGAATGCTTGTGCCACCGGCAATCAGCACCGCACCTGTGGCTTTTACCGCAATATCCGGCTGCGGTACCTTCTTTGCGCCCGCATATTTTGCGAGCTGCTCACTCTCCTGGAAATGGTGAATACCGTTGTAGATGAAGAAACCTCCAAAAATTAAGCGGCCGAGCAGAAAAGGAACTCGCATGACTGCCTCCGAGTCCTTTTCGATTCGAGGCTGCAAAGCGCCGTTGCCCCTCATTGGGTTGTCGTAATTGTCGATTGTTCGTCTCCCGAGCTGCCGCTCATTTGTCGCCAATGACACTGACCAACGACGCTCCCCACTCCTGATAAACTTTTCTTTGCCTCCCTCGATTTCCATCCGCACCGACGCACTTTGCCGCCACTATCAAATGGGAAGCACGCTGATTCGCGCGGTCGATGGCGTTTCTTTGCA
>DAIPJJ010000124.1:0-13447 GCA_036770325.1 Terriglobales bacterium | reverse complement strand
GGCTCTCCAGACTGCAGTTCCAAACCGACATTGACGAAGACGCCCTCGATTGATGGCATCTCCGGCAAGTTTTATCTGGGACCGAACGGTCAATTCAATAATTGCTTGTGGCCCATCCTTCTGGGTAAGAGTACAACTGCCACTCACTTCCAGCTTGATGTGCATTATCAACTGAGCAATCCTGCCTATCCTCAGGGGGTTGAGTTCTCGTCGAACAAGCACGTCGGCACAAAGTGGTACAAGTTTTCCGTGCAGTGTTCCTACAATAAGGGCGTTTTCAGCGTATTTGACCCCGTTGCAGACGGGTGGGTTTCCACCGGCATTGCTTGCATACGGCCAAGCGCCGGGAAATGGGACCACCTGATCGTCAACAGCGAAATAAGTAATGGGAAGTCATTGTTTACGTCGATTGTGTTTAACGGCGTGACTCACACGATCAACAAATCCGTCGGCCCGATCTCAAAGCCCAGCTCGTACAACTTCGGCGTGCATTTCCAGATGGATGGGAATCGAGCGGGGAACGCGTATTACACCTGGGTCGACCAGTTCACGTATAAAGTCTGGTAGGTTACGCATGCCCCGCCGCCTTCCCGGCGCGCGGGGCATGTGAACAAATCTGCAACCTCAAGTCTGCTGGTGCCAACTCGGCATTGATTGCAATCTGAGGCTTTGCTTGTCACAGCAGGACAATTGCAACGCTCTCGGCTTGATCCTACCGTTCAGCTCGATCCTCATACTGTGAAAACACCTTAAGCCTCGGCACCCCCTTTGCATGAGTCGGCGAGCGCATGAGCATCGCGATCTCGCCTTTCGGACATCATCGGCATGCTTTCACCGCACATCTCCAGAAGAAAAGGTTCATGGACTTTTGGGAGCTTATGTCGTCCCTACTTGGGAGAGTACTTTTGAGGGAATTTCGTATCGCATTTTCACTTTGTCACATGGAATGGACGCCATGCAGCAAGACGCCCAAAAGCTTTCCAGACGCAGCGCAGCCCTCAGGTATTTTGCTTCAGCATATCTTTGCGTTCATCTGATCGGATGCAGCGCGACCCAACCGGGCGCTAACCCTCCAGGATCAAGTTCAGGATCCGGGTCCAGTTCCAACTCGGGGAGTTCGACCACGATAAACGTGATTGCTCCGAGCGGCGGTGGAGCATCTTCGCCGGTGCACTACGTGGCGACCGCAAGCACGAGCTGTTCCGGAGGCGTGGCCTCAATAGGAATCTACACTTCGCCCGGCCAGCTCGCTTACACGACATCGGGTGCAAGTCTGGACACCAATCTCACGCTTGATCCTGGCACCTACAACACTGTAGTTCAATCGTTGGATCAATGCGGTGGATCTGCCGAGGCCGCGATATCGTTAATTGTTTCCCCTTCTGGAAGTCAAACGTTCTCTCATATCGAGCAAATGTCCGGGTGGTACCTTTATCCCGATCAAGGCAATCCGGTCTGCAGTCCAGGACCGTCCAGTGTTTCCAGCCCTTCACTCGACGGAACTTCAGGAAAGTTCCAACTTGACCCGACTGGAGAATTCAACAATTGTCTCTGGCCCATTCTCTTAGGATCGAGCACTACGGCCACCCACTTTCTTTTGGATACCTCTTATATGGTTAGTGACCCGGCCTCTGCTCAGGGTATCGAGTTCTCTTCCAATAAGCACATCGGCACCGACTGGTACAAATTTTCCGTGCAGTGCTCCTACAACAAAGGCATTTTTAGTGTTTGGGACACTGCCGGAGGTAGCTGGTCGCCCACCAGCATCCCTTGCACGCGTCCAGCGGCTAACACGTGGAATCACCTGACTGTGAGCACGGCGATTAGCAATGGCACGGCTGTATTTCTTTCGCTCACATTCAACGGCGTAAATTATCCCATCAATCAGTCGTTCCATCCGACCACGGAGCCAAACTCGTATAGCTTTGGTGTCCACTTCCAAATGGACGGAAATCGCGCTGGCAATGCTTATGACGCTTACGTTGATCAGTTGACGTATATGTTGTGGTAGGCCCGAACTACTCAGGCGTTCGTGTACACACGCGAGCCATCCACTAGCGACGAAGTCGCTTCCGAAGTGCGGAGTGATCTCAGGAGAAGAATGGTAAAACCAAGGCTGCTCAATCAGGCGCTCGCAGCCGTTGACAATCTATGCTGGCGCGCCCGTGTCACCTTGCGAACTACGTAGTGGGGGCGGGATTTCGCTTCTTCGTACACTCGACCAACGTATTCTCCAATGATTCCCAGAAAGAGCATGTTGATTCCGGAAAGAAAAGTTATCGCAAGAATTAGAGCAGTAAAGCCTTGTGGAGAGTGCAACCAGAATTTGACATACAGGGAATAGATCGCATAAAGGATGGAAACTACGCTCGCGGTTGCTCCAGCCAGCGAGGCGGCGCGCAGAGGGACGATTGAAAAGGCAAAAATGCCATCGGATGCCAGTTTCAGAAGGCGCAGTGGTCCGTACTTTGTCCGTCCGGCGTGGCGCGCATCCCGCTCAATGGGAATTCCAATCTGACGAAACCCAACCCAAGTCCTCAATCCGCGAACGTAGCGGTGATGCTCGGGCATTTTCCTGATTTCTTCGACGACGCGTCTTGACAAAAGCGCGAAGTCTCCCGAGTCCAGCGGCAGTCGTATGGAGGACAGAGCAGCGCTGATTCGGTAAAAGAAGTAATAACAGGCCCGGAGCCACCAAGCCTCTTTCCGGTTCACGCGGCGGGCAAAAACGACATCATGCTCTTGCTGATAGAACTTAACGAAAAGGGGAATCGCCTCAGGAGGATCCTGGAGATCTCCATCCATCAGTACCGTTACGTCTCCGGAAACGTAATCCAGCGCGGCAGCCAAAGCCGTCTGATGCCCAAAGTTTCGCGACAGCGACACGATAACAATACGCGGGTCCCGCGCCGCTGCTTCTTCCAGCAGGTCACAGGTGTTATCGGAACTACCATCGTCAACCACCACGATCTGGTGCGGCCCTCCTGGCATTTCATCCAGAACACTTCCAATTCGACGAAACAACTCAGGGATAGTTGCTTCTTCGTTGTAGACAGGCACGGCAACAGAAATGCTCGGGTGCTCGGCCATTACGTCTTCTCCAGAACTGCCATCACCGATGTGCCCACCATTCCGTGAGGTATGAATTCACACTGGGCGAGCATGGACAAAGCGATGTTGAGGACCCGCCCTCTGGAATCGAATCCCGCCCGCCCGTTATCGCGATTCAGCCTCATCGCCTTTCGAAGCACAAGTAGCGGCAACAAAGGGAGGCCCCAATAAGTGATAGCAAGAACTTTGAAATTGTTTCGGATAGAAATATCCCTCAAATGATTGATCGAATACCTTCGAACATGCCCCGCCGCCCGGTCGTAGTCCGAATACAAATATTGATGAGCTGGCACATTAACCAAAAGGATTCCTGAAGGCGCCAAATGGAATTTGACCGAACTCAAGAATTCAGACTCCGCCGCTATGTGTTCCAGCACGTCGAAAAGTATCAAGAGATCAAATCGTTCACGGAACTGAGAGTCTCGTTGGCGGATGTCGTAGCAATAGAGCTGGCTAATTCGACTGACATTCCTTTGTAGAGCTAGTTCGTTGAGGTCAAATCCAGTGACCGGTTTGCCATAATGATCCTCCATCTCTCTCTGCAGCATGCCATGGCCACAACCGATCTCTGCGGCGGACGTGGAATCTCGAATGACACTGTCAGCAATAGCTTTCATTACTTGAAAGCGGCGCCGAACCCAAAAATGCTCAGGCTTGGCAACGTCAAACCACCAATCTCCCATGCTCACCGGCAGGGATGGTGATAAATACGAGAAGGTACGCCCTTCCGCGTTCATTACTAGCCTTTCTAAGGTAGATTCCGCTTCGTGGGAATGATAAGTACGGTTCTGGCTCCATCCAGTATCCTTCGTGGTGATGGCTGCCATTTCGGCAAGAATGGAATGGAAAAGAAGAGTTGTGTCCGGAGCACTTCTGCTTCTTGTCCTGATTTCTTATTCATATCCTTCGCTCAGGACAAGGACCCAAGGGCAGTCCCGAGAACTGCCGTCTATGTTCGCGGCGGACTTAACACTTTATCTGAACCTCAGGCAGCTTGAGCCGATAAGGGGCACAGTGCTGAATCCCTACTACCGGGTCCCGGTTCCAGAAAATGGCGCCGGATATCTGAAGTTCAACCTGGGCCCAAAAGCCTTCGGCACGTTCGATCGGCTATTGGGAAACCGTACATGGATTGCTCTATTCATATGGAACGCATTCTGGTGGAGTTTTCTGTGTCTAGCCGCGGTGGTTGTTTTTTTCCGTTTTCTCCCACCTCGCTCCGATAGTCTCGCCGTTCTGGGCGTACTTTCGCTCATGCTTTTCAATTTTGCAGTGGCAAGGACGACCTTTTTGGCATGGTTACATCTGCCCTCAATGAAGGCCTTTGATTCCCTCGGCCTGCCATTCATCCGTTCTTTTATTCCGGTCATTCCCTGTGGATTGCTCTTAGCTTATGTCGGTCTGCAGATGGAAGTTTCGATCCGAGGCAATAGGCTGCTTTGGATTCTGATGGCCGCGCTGCAATTGGCGGCGGCGGCCACCTTCCCATATGCGACGCTTGTCATGGCAGGGACCACCGCCGTAAGTATTTTTGCGAAGCCAATTCGTATCAGAGAGGTTGGCAGTTGGGCGATTCCCCTGATATACGCTGCAAGTTGTGCGCTGCTGGACTGCGCTGTACTGCTGCGTGGTTCGGTCGGGTTCTACGAGAACCGCTCGCCTGCAATTCACCTCCAGCCCCACCTTCTCCCCCATCTGATTGGAGGAAATTGGTTCGTGGTCGTACTCCTCACAACCCTAGTGTCGTTAGACAAAAGTCTGCAGAAGGAAATCAGGTGGACTTTGGTGGGCTTGGGGGCGAGCAATGCCCTCGTCATGCTGGGTGATGCCGTTGTCCCAGCGACGAAGATTCTGCTTTCGCATCACGCTGGATACTTTGTAAATCTGACAATTGCTACTCTCCTCACCTTTTTAGCTGCATCGATTTTTGCAAAAGTAACCGTGCCCCGATGGGCTTTTCGATTCGCGTTCGCTTCCGCGCTTCTTTTTATTCTGGTTAATGCAGTGATGACAGTCTCCGGCAACTACAGGGCCTTTTTGGCGATCAATAAGGATGTACAAGAGTTGGCTGATTCTCGAGAGATTTGGGCGGCAGGCCCCAATGACCTCGTCATAGCTCGTTCCCTGACCGTGGACGACAGTTGCGGATGGGTACCGTTGATGACCCATTCCCCCGAGCTTTTCTGTACCGACGCGGAAGTGATGTTAACACCGCAGCAGAATCGGGAACTCCATCGGTTGCGGCAGGCTTTTTATCTTTACTTTACCGGTGAAGACAGTACCTCTTTACGGCTACAGCTATCGACAGCAGACCCCTCAGCTTTGATGTATCGACTCGGATACTGGGCGGAAGCTGTATCACATTCGGTAGAGGAGCGCCAGCAGGGAGTCCAGCAAATCAAGACGGATTTGCTTCCTTTATTGGAAAACGTCGAAAAGAAAAACAGTGCGTCAGTCGGTTTCTTCCGCAGCTTTCGACGAATCATCGTAGTTGACAAACAAGAGGATCACACATTTTCGGATCAAAGGTTAGCTGAATACCTGAACCCTGAGCGCCAGCAGCAGTTCAAAGATCTTGCTATTTCCGTCTATGCTCCGAGATTCTAAATTTGAACAGCTCGGAGATGCCACAACGCTTACCGCAATTCCTCAGTTGAAATTTGGGTCGGATCAACAGCGTGCTCGTGCCCCAACTATCCCATTTGGACCTACTTGGCAGGCGTACGCGATTCCTGGAGTGCCTTACGCGCGATCAATCCGAAGCCTTTCGTGCTCGCTGCTTTGTGCACAAGACGTAATTGCGTCTGCGCTTCTGACGAATGTTTTGTCTTAGCAGCAAATTCTGCTAATGCGAGCTCATTCGCAAGCTCAAGGCCCGCAAACCCGTGACGCTGCGCATCGCGTCCCACCTGCTCCAACAGCGAATGTGACGAGGCAGGATGGTCGGACGCAAGAATGACGCGTGCTGACACCAATTCGAACTGCAGGCGCAGGTAACGGTTCTGAGTTCGGTCTTTCAGATTTTGAGCTGACTCCACTTCCTGTTCTGCTTCATGTTGCTTGCCTTGGGCGAGTAATGACTCAATCAGCACAGTAGTGGCAACGAGTTGGTCGTCAGCCTGCCCCTGCTCATGGAATTGTTGCTGAGCCGCTCGCGCCGAAGCCTCAGCATCTGACGGGTGACCTTCCTCAATAGCAAGTCTCGCCAAAGAGACGCGGCTCTCACCTGCAGTCTGCTTTTCTCCCGCTTCATTTCTCAACCCCAAAGCTTCTTCGTACGACTTCCGGGCCGACGTGAGATCGCCTCTGTCCAAAGCCAAATCTCCGAGGCCGTTGAGCACGTATGCAGTCGCGTCCTTGTCGTCAATTCTCCGCGCCAAGGTCTCCGCCTGCCGGTAGGCTGTTTCCGCTTTATCCAAGTCGCCGCGCTGTCGCCAGATGTCCCCAAGGCTGTCAAGGTTAAGAGCAATGCCTTCTTTGTCATCGACTGCCTGATATTCCGGGATGGACTGCTCCAATAGCTTCTTCGCTTCCATCAGATCGCCTTGAGAAAGGAGACTTCCAGCAAAGTTGCTTAGTGCCGTGGCGACGCCATCTCTGTTCCCTACCTGACGAAACTTCTTCACCGCTTGCTGGAACATTTGCGCAGATTCTGCCAGCTCTCCGCGTAAATAATAGATGGCTGCGAGATCAGTACTCATCATGGCTTCGCCGTTGGGGTCCTTGGCGGCAATACTTGCGTCAAGCGCATTCTTGCAAATACTGATTGCCTCGGCCGATGCTCCTATGGACGGTTCTTGCTGACAAAGGAAGCCGTATGTCCGGCTGACTATCACGGGTGAGCCTCGTGCGGTGGCTTTTTCGATCGCTACCTTCGCGGCAGCACGAGCTTTGGTGAAATCTCGGTTGATCCAAGCCGAGGCTTCTGTCATATCGATTCGCGCGTCGTCGCCAAGGGGTGATGGAAGCTTGCGCAACACTGCCAACGTCTGCAGCGAGTCCGCCGCGCTGAAATGCATTTGCGCAGACGCGAACAGGAGGCCGTAGTCCAGGTTGTCTGGGAAAAGGTGGAACAGTGAACGATATGTCTCAACCGCTTTGGGCCACTCCTGGACTGTCCTCTGATATTGCCCCTCGACTAGAAGCCGCTGTTCTTGCGACAGATGACTCGATAGTTCCAGCGCACGTCGAGCTTCCGCCCGAGCTTTGGCGTCATAGCCGGTATGCCACCAAACCTCAGAAAGAGCCGCATGGACCAGCGGAAAATCAGGGTCGGCCACGACCGCCTGCGTCAGCAGATCGCGCGCCGCAAAGTAGTCGAATGCCCACAACCGGGATCGTCCCTCGGCGTAAAGGCGAGCTGCTTTTTCGTTCGACGGAAGGGCGGCTCGAGTGGCAATTGCTCCTTCCTCAGATACAGGAGTAGCCCCGAGCTTTTCGCGCAACTTTTCACCGAGGTCGGAAACCAAACTAAAAAGGTCACTTTCGTCGCCCGAGACAGCTTCTTCCGTGATGGTTTCTCCCCCGGCAGTGTCTTGAAGGCGAACATCGAGGCGGATTTGCCGGGGATCGGTGGGAAGCATCGTGTACGAGCCTACGACCACCACATCAGCGCCGGGGTTGGCGCGCAATTGTTGTAGTGTTGACTTACCCAGCGAATCCTCGTCTCGAAGCGGTAGTTCACTCTTCGCTCGCGCGACATCTTCGCCAGAGACCATGCGCAATTGCCCGCCAGAGCCAAGCTCTGTATTCAACATTTCGCAGAGAGCGGAGGAAAGCCAGTTGTCCTCTGTCCGGCCGGGCAGGTTGCGGAAACCGAGCACCGCGACCGAACGGCGAATGTGGATGGGGGCCCGTAACGTCACAGCCTGAGCTGTGCCAATTGGGGGTCGATACCTTGGGCGGACTAGATACCACAGTCCGCCAAGAAACATAATAAGGATGGCGCCCAACCACCATTGCTTCGGCACAAGCCAGCCGGGTTGCGATACCGCGGTCGCGGTTGGAACATAACTCGTTGCACCACCGGAATCAGTACTTTGCGCGGTCTCCACTTTGACGGGCGCAATAAATCTATAGCCCCGGCGAGGAATGGTTTCGATGAACCGCGGGTTATTGGCCTCATCCCCCAAGGCTTCCCGTACTTTCAGTACCGCCACCCCTAAGCTCTTGTCGAATTCGACAAAGGTGTTCTGCGGCCAAAGTCGGTTCCGGATTTCTTCCCGCGAAACAACCTGCCCACAGCGTTCGACCAGCAACACCAGCAAGCGGAAAGGCTGCTCCTGCAAACGCACACGGATCTGATTGCGTGTCAGCGTGCCGTTGTCTGGATCCAGTACGTAGAGTCCGAACCGGTAGCTGACCTCTGGTCCGGCAGAACTATCTCTGGTTGGGGTTTCCATGCAGCGGGCGAGAACTTGAGGCGTCGAGTTTAGCACGGAAGCAAGCTGGAACAAGTTAATCCATGTTCGTAATCCGTTCCAAGGCAAAGAATTAGCTGTTAATGCAGAGTTTGCGCAGAGTTGGTTTGCCAATCGTTCCGAGTGCAGGCAAATTCCTGCCTGCGACCTATCGCCCGAGCAGTTCCGAGGAGGAAAAATGAGCTTTTGCCAATCATGCGGTGCAGCGCTGGCAGGTGACACCCGCTTTTGTCAGTCCTGCGGATCGGCGACGAAAGTCGCGGGAGGCGTTTCTGTTTCAGCATCCGAGGGTGCCGGTGCAGTCGTTGCCATGTCGCCGCCGACGAGTATTGAACAGAAAACTATAGACACGAACGTCGTTGGGGCCCTGGCCTATTTGGCTGGCTTGATCACGGGAATTATTTTCCTCGTGCTTGATCCTTACAAATCGAACTCCTTCGTCCGTTTCCATGCCTTCCAATCGATCTTTTTCAATGTCGCGTGGATCGGATTTTGGATTCTGTGGATGATTCTTTCCGCCATCCTCACTCCATTGACCGCCGGCGTCTTCGGCCTGATCGCGCTGCCGGTGATGTTGATCTTCAGCCTGGGCGGCTTTGGAATCTGGGCCTTCCTGATGTATCAGGCCTACCAGCAAAAACTGTTCAAGCTGCCGATCGTTGGCAAATTCGCCGCCCAGCACGCGGGGGTACGGCTGTGATTTCTGGGCGCTCGTACAGATACGGACTCATCACCGGAAGAAAAATGACACATTTTTTCCTGGCGGCAGTGTTCGCCGTGTGGTCAGCCGTTGCTTTCGGACAATCTGCCGGCAAGACCCGCACCTACTACATCGCTGCGGACGAGGTGGACTGGGACTATGCCCCCGGCGGCGTTAACAAGATGATGGGGATGAAGTTCGACGGCTACTCGACGGTGTTTACCGAACGCGGTGCTCATCGCATCGGGACCGTCTATCGCAAGGCCATTTATCGTGAGTACACAGACGGCACATTCACTCAACTAAAGCGACGGCCTGCTGAATGGGCGACCGCCGGAATTCTTGGTCCGATCCTGCGCGCTGAAGTCGGCGACACGATCAAGATCATTTTTAAGAACAACGCCACACACCCTTACAGCATGCATCCCCACGGAGTCTTTTATGACAAAGACTCCGAAGGCGCGCCGTACGACGACGGAACGTCGGAGGCCGATAAAGAAGATGACGCTGTGCCTCCCGGCAAGACGCACACCTACACCTGGAAAATTCCAGAACGCGCCGGACCAGGGCCGAATGATCCCAGTTCGATTGTGTGGCTTTATCACTCCCATACCAATGAGACCAAGGATGTTTCGAGCGGCCTTGTAGGAGCAATGATCATCACCCGCCGCGGCATGGCAGATGAGAACGGCAAACCAAAAGACATCGATCGGGAGTTTGTCTGCCTGTTCATGCTGTGGGACGAAAACGTCAGTTGGTATCTCGACCACAACATTCAGACCTTCGCGGGTGATCCCGAGGGCGTAAACAAATTGGAATTCGCGCCTGTCGATGATCATGGGAATTTTTCCGGCTTGGGATCAGGTTTTACCATTGCCAATTTCAAAGCTGCCATAAACGGCTACATCTATGGGACCGGGCCCATGATGACCATGAAAAAAGGAGAGCGTGTCCGCTGGTATCTGATGGCATTAAGCGAACAGTTCAGCATGCACACGCCTCATTGGCACGGCAATGTCGTCTTGCATGATGGCAAACGTACCGATGTGATTTCGCTCTTACAGGCACAGATGGAAACCGTAGATATGGTTCCCGACAACCCCGGCATCTGGATGTTCCATTGCCACATTGACGATCACATGGAAGCGGGAATGGCAACACTGTACAAGGTCGAGCCATGAATGCCCTGCAAGCACGAAGTAAAAACAAGGTCAGTTTCGATTAAGGAGAACTACATGATTCGCAATTATGTTTTCGCGCTTTCTGTCCTTTCGTTACTCATGATGGGACCGGCAATTAAAGTGCATGCCGCGGACAACGCTGCACCTTCATATCCCGATTGGGCCGCAGCCGTCGTTCCTGCCTACCCTAATGCCCGCCCCTGGAGCAGCCCTATCGCCGCGCGCGTGCAATCGAAAATGTATGGACTCGCAACGACCGACCTATTGCCAACGGTAGTGGCGTGGTACAAAGCGCGCGTGCACGGCGCATGGTCGGAAAGCGAGGGAGGAAATACCTGGTCGGTAAAGAGCGGTGGTGTACGAATCCAGATTTCGAGGAATATCTACGATGATTCGGGCAATGAGAAACCGGGAACACGAGTCGCTCTCACGAGATATCACTGACGGAAAAGCAGCCCCGAGAGACAGGGCAGTTTCGATTAAGGAGAACCTCAATGCTTCGCAATTACGTTGTCGCGCTTTCTATTCTTTTACTGCTCGTGATCGGACAGGCTGTGCCAGCAAGCGCGGCTGACTCCTGCCAGCCCGTTTACAACGCCTTGACCAAAATCCTCACAACTCCCAGCCATAGTTACTCAACGCAGACAGCTCCGCTCGTAAATGGTCAACAACGCAAAGTCGAAACCATCTACGTCCAGGGAAAGACCTACATGCTTGTTAGAGGTAAATGGATGCTCAGCCCCGTAGCTCCGAATGATGTCTTGGAACAAGAGTTGGAGAACGAAAGACAAGGGAAATCGACTTGTCAATTCATACGCAATGAATCGGTTAACGGAGAAGCCGCGGCCGTCTATTCCATGCGTCGTGAAACCGACGCCGCGAAGGAAGACGGTCAGATTTGGATTTCCAAAAGCAGCGGACTGGCGCTGCGAAAAGAAGTTGATATGGAGTACGGAGGAAAGCTGGGGAAGATGCACCTGATCGGACGCTATGAATACAGCAATGTGAAGCCGCCAATGTAGGCAGCGCCCTTTAACAACTGTTGCGGCAGGGAGAACGAGGAGTTTCCTATGGCTACTTTTTGCGTCAAATGCGGTGCCGCGCTGGGCGGAGGTCCATTTTGCGTTAAGTGTGGCGCAGATGCTCGCACGGCTACAAACTCGGGATCGGATCTGAAATCTACCCCAGCCTCTCCATCCGCAACTACTAGTCCGCAACCAGTCAGTTCGGTGCAAACAGGATCAACGAGCCCGCAACCGGCATTGCCCAAGACCGGAATGAGCACACTCGCAAAACTTGCAATCGCTGCTGTCGTCATCATTTTCGTCGGCGGCGCGGCAGGGGCAGTCGGCATGTATTACCTCGCTCACCGAGTCAGCCAGAAACTCCATCAGATGTCGGACGGGATTCTGGGATCGAACTCGGGCTCGAGTGGTTCAACCAGTGCTTCATCTTCTAATTCGAATTCTTCCACCGGTAGCTCGCTCGGGGACGTATGCCGCCTTCTCAGCAAGGAAGACGTCAGCAAAGCGATTGGCGTGAAAATCGTTCGCACCCAGAGCAAGGACAACGGCTGCTCGTACATCGCCAAGGGGACCCAGGCCGACGTGATGGCAAAGCACGCCACCTCCATGACGGCAACTCGTGGTGCCGACAAAAAGACCCAGCAGATGCTCCAACAATTTACGGGAGGGATGTTCAAAGCCTTCCAAAATGAAGACAAGAACAGAACGCCAGACACAGGAGAAGTACCAGTTTTCAACTTCTCTATTGACGAAAACGCCGCCGAAGAGCAAATGCGCCTGACTGCCAAGACGTTTTCGAGTCTAGGCGACACGGAGGGCCTTCCCGGGATTGGCGACCAGGCATTTGTTACCGCGGACGGCATGATCATGGTCCGCAAAGGCAAGAAGCTGGTGCGGATCATGTACCTCACCTGCCCGTGCGGCACAGAGCAGGTGAAACCGCTGGCCAAGGAAATTGCTGATGCACTGTAAACCAACAAGCGGAGCAAGCATGCGCGGAATCGCCCGTGAATCGCAGCAAGCCGACAAGAAAGCTGCACGCTGCCGGCGGGCCAATTTCACAAAATACCTGATATTGATCGCACTGCTGGTGACCTTCGATGGCGCATGCCACAAATCTGGCCCGTCCGAGACGAGTCCCACCAGTTCCTCAGTCGGGGCAGACTTCTGGCTCAGCAAGTCGCCCGTGATTACGGGTCACGCCGTCAAGCTCAGCGATTTGTCGGAAAGCGAAGTTCGGTTCGGCATTGCCCCGAAGCGTGGGCCGGGCGTGACTTATCAGGACGGCATCATCCTGATGGAACATGGCGACCAGGCGATCCGGTCCTTTGCCTCCGACGGAATGTCTTGGACTTTCGATGCGAACGCTCCTCAAGTCAACGAAATTCAAGCTGGCAAGGTGCTGTTCGCCACAGACCGTTGTGCCGGCAAAGTTCTTGCTGTCCAACGTAACGGCGATAGTGTCACGGTCGTGCTCGGTCCGGTGCAACTGAACGAACTCGTTAAAGAGGGCAACTTTGCCTACAACCAGCCTTTAGATCTCAACAATGCAATCGCAGTCGTTGCTCCGGATTATCCAGCCGCGCTGGGATCGAAATCATTGCAGGAGGAAGCGCAAAAACCGAGCACGAGTTCACGCAACGACGCTCCGCATAGTTACCAGCGATCTGTCAGCTACTATGTGGTTTCAAACGACGGCCACTGGACGCCGATGCGCACTGTCGTTGCCGGCGGTAGTCCGCGCTTGCTCGACGCTACATACCATCCGGATATTCCCTCAATTAAGGCGGCCGCGTATCAAGCGCAAATTCCTGGTGTTGGCGCTGCGGGATCTGCTCTCGGACAGGTTGCTGCGGCAGCGCCAACTCCCGTTCCCGTACCGCAACTGAAGCAGCTCGACTTCAACAACCTGACGGCCACTCCTTGCGCGCTGGACTGCGGAGGTATCGGGGCAAAGGTCTACCAGGAAAAAGATGGCGTAAAAGTCTGGGCATCGATCGTCTTCCACCT
>DAIPJJ010000123.1:0-13519 GCA_036770325.1 Terriglobales bacterium | reverse complement strand
GAGTTCGGTGACCCGGTAGGTGGTTTTGCCACTCGCGTTACGTTTAAAGTTCAGCGTGATTTGCGCATTTCCGACGCGCATATGTTCAAGCGTGATTTCCGGCAGCCAGTCGGGAAGCCAGGGATCGAGAAACAGCACGTTCAGCGGCGCATACGGATAAATTCCGACCAGCGCCTGCACCATCGCGAAGGGTACGGAGGCCGACCAGGCCTGAGGTGAGTCGGCTCTTTGATACAGGCCGGGAAACGGATGGCGTTCATCTCGCGCATGGCCACCGAAGACTTCAGGCAGGCGGTCGTAATCGAACAATGCCGCAGCTTCGAAGAGCGATCGCCCCAATCGCCACGTTTCGTCGTGCAAGCCGTATCGCGCAAAGGCCAAGACGAAGGCGCCATTCTCAACCGGCCAGACCGTGCCACGGTGATAGGCGAACGGGTTGTAGGCTGGATGTTCGGCTGATAGGGTGCGAATTCCCCAGCCAGAGAAGAGGTCGGGCTGCATCATGCGATTTACCAGCCGCGGAATAAAGTCTTCATGCACAATGCCGGAGAGCAGGCAATGCCCGGGATCAGATGCGATGGTTTTCACCGGACGATCGTGCTTGTCGATGGCCATGGCGAAGTAGCCTTCGTCTTCCATCCAGAAGCGTTCGTTGAATTTTTTCTTAAGTTCCTTGGCTTCGTGATGCAGTTTGCGCGCCTGTTCGATTTCGCCCATCCACCAGAGCAGTTCGGAAAATTGCAGCTTGGCGACGTAAGCGAATGCCTGCATCTCGCATGTTCCCAGCGGATCTTCGACTTGCGATCCGTCGGGATAGACGATGGCGTCTTGCGAATCTTTCCAGCCCTGGTTCTTCATGCCCTGAGTGGAGCGCGTCTTGTATTTGTAGAATCCGCTTTTGTCGCGGCTGTACTTGTCCGCCCAGGCGAGCGCGTCGAGCGCCGGCTTGATAAACGGACGGACTTTTTCTTTATCGCCGGTCCAGTGCCAGACTTCGCTGGCGACAATCGGATAAAGAAATGCTGCGTTTGCCGTTCCGAAATAAAGCGCGCGCGGGTTGAAGTTGAGGATTGCCAACGGATCGGTGTGCGCTTCGTGCGGCATTCGACCGGGCTGCTCGTCGCGCCAGTCGTTTGTCTCGTGCGCCTGCAGTTTGGCGAGCAGCGACAGCGCGCCCCAACTCATGTCCGTGCTCAACATCGAGGCCTGCCAGGCGGCGGCCAGCATGTCGCGGCTGAAGATCCCCATGTAGCTGGGAACGCCGGCCGCGAGAACCCAGTTGTAGTCACCCTGATCGAGGTCAAAAAGCCTGAGGGCGGCAAGATCGAGACGCGAGCGGTCGAGGACTCGCTGCACGGCGGCGGAGAGATCGTTCGCGGCTGGAGTGCGGACGAGAGTTGAGTCGGTAAGGAATGACAATGTCTTGCGCGAATACTCCCCGTCGGATGACGTGAGTGCGTTGCAATTGCGCTCGACAGGAAGGGGCTTTCCATCGACCTGTGGTTGCCAGACGAGACAAGCCTTCCATGTCTGGTGAGGTTGCAGATGAATGCGAAATGAGAATGTTTTCCCGGAGTGAGTGGCTTCAGAATCCGCACGAAGCTGCAGTGTGATGCCTCGGTCAAACCGAGCCACTCCGCGATTCCCTTGATGGTTGTAACGGTGTTGGGACGAGTACTGGAAATCCCAACGCCATTCCTGCTCGGGGGCGATTTTTTCCCAATGGCGTTCTATTTTGCCTCGCTGCTTGCGTCCTTTTTCTAGTTCCTCCGGGGCGGCAAAATCGGCGTCCACTTCAAGCGACAATTTGATTGAAGTCGCGATTTGCGTGTGATTCGTTACTTCCAAATCTTCGTGCATGCCTTCGCCGACGACCCGCGCGATTTTCAGCTCAATCGTTTGTTGTAGGGGATTGCAATCACCGGTGGGTGTCTGTTTGCAATTGGGCGGGGCCTGAAAGTAATAGCCCAGCCAACTGTGCTGCTCGACCGCAGACTGTGTACTCAGTTCCGGCTGCTTGCCATTCAGGAGCCAGCGGTAGCGCGAGAGCACTCGAGTCTGGTAGACGAAGAGTCCTTCGTCTGATTTCTGGGGACGAATCGCGCCATGCCGATCCATACCGAGTGCCGTTCGTCCCCGGCTGATGTGGACCGACTCACTGCGCGGGCGAATTCTTATGCGAGATGCCTCCGAAGCGTGTCGCACTCAGCACTCCGGTAAGTTAGATGGCGTGCGGCAGAAGTGAGTAGGTTCGCGCAATCTGGTTGTGGCTGAAACCGGCTTTCATAACCACGTGCGAGGCGTCCTCGAAAGGCTCGCGGACAAGAGTGTCCGCGCCACACACGAACCCAGCGTGATACCTTAGCTCCTGCTCAAATCGAACGAGGAGGGCAGCATATGAGCGACGCGCAACAGTCCAGGCATATCGGTCGAAGTGTGGTAGCGGTGGTGGGCGGGATTGTGGTTGGCGTTGCTCTTACGTTGATCACTGATGCGGTGCTACATAAGACTGGTTTCTTTCCGCCGCGAGGCGAATGGACACCCAGCGGGCCTCTTGCGGTCGCGACCGCCTATCGCATCGTCTACAGCATCTTCGGCAGCTATGTTGTTGCGCTGCTCGCGCCGAGCAGTCCGATGAAACACGCGCTGATCAGCGGAATAATAGGCGTGATCGTCACGGCTGTGGGCGCATTCGCCACGTGGAACCAGAACCTCGGGCCGCATTGGTATGCGGTGGCGCTCGTCGTGATTGCGTTGCCATGCGCGTGGGCAGGTGGGAAGCTGCGTTTGGTGCAATTGCGAAACCGAGCCTCGGCTCAGTTGGCGGGCTGAATTCTATTTGAGATAGCGTGAGGCGAAGGTAAGGAACGTCGGCCAATTCGGCCCTGGCGTGTGCCCACCGGTGTGCTGACGAAAAGCGATGTCGCCGTCGATTAACGCGGTTTCGATCGGCGGGAACTTGCTCGTGCCCAAATCTTTTTTCCCCAATAATCGATAGACAGGCCCAGCCGCAACCGCGGCGAGGAACATGCCTTTCGGGTCGACCCAGGCGTCGCCTTTGTCTATACTTCCTGCGCTGATGAAGACTGGCCGCGGCGCCGCGAGCGCGATCAGTTCGTGGGCATCGATGGGCAGATCGTTTTCGGTGAGCGGGCCGTCATATTTAAGAATGCTTCCCGCCATCCAGTAATATTCGCCGCCGGCAATGTTGCCGATCTGCTCACCGAAATTCCGTCGGTAAAGTTTTGCACCGCTCTCGCCAGACGAACTGATGTAGCCGATGGCGAACCGCGGATCGTATGCCATGGCGACCAGCGCGGTTTTGCCGTAGCGAGAGTGGCCTTCGATTCCGACTCGCCTGGCATCCACTGCTTTATCTCTCTCGAAGTAATCCAGACAACGGCTCGCTCCCCAAGCCCACGCGCGAATCACGCCCCAGTCATCGAGTTTTCGCGGCTGACCTTTGTTGGTAAGGCCGATGATTCCCGCCTGCAGCCCGTCGGCGTTGTCGGCCTGAACACTGGTGGGAATGTACTCCGCGTAGCCCCATCCCCTGGCAAGCACCTGCTGCTGCCAAGTCGGGCCGTTCTCGGGCGTAAATAATTGCGGAAAACGCTTCTTGAGATTGGCAAGTACTTCGGGGCTGAGCGCGAGTTCCATGACTACGGGAACAGGATGTGTGGCGTTTGCCGGAGTGCTCAACGTGAGCTGAATAGCAACGTCGATGGCTGGATATGCCGAGTTGTCCGCGTGACCGACAAGTTTTTTCGTAATGGCGGGCACATCGCCGTTCATCTCTTTCGTGGTGCTCACGACTTCCCACTTCACCTTTGGATCATTCACCGGCACTCGCCCGTAGATGTCGCGATCGAAAAGCTCCACGATCTCTGGGCGCCGCTTGCTCCACCACTCTTTTGCGGTTTGTATTTCTTTGCCATTGTTCAGGCGCAGCGGATCAGGGAGTTTGGTGAAAGGCCCTGCCTTCGATTCGTCGTAGTTCGCAGCGTGCGGCGATTTCGGGTCACCTTCTGCGCCAGGCCGCAATGAAGTTAGGTGCAGCAGGTCCATCATGCGTTGATGGTCCTGCTCGGCGGTGAGGTGGGGAGGAGCAGAGGCATTCTTGTCAGGACTGGGCTCCTGCGCACGGAAGTTTACGGGAAAGAAAAGAGCAGAGAGCAAGAGGATAGCCTGCGTCCGCATGGCGACAAGTTTATCGCGAATTTTGATTAGCGCCGGTGGGGAGGTTTAAAAAGCCAACCACAAAAGCCCAACCACCAAAAGCCCAACCACCAAAAGCCCAACCACCAAAAGCCCAACCACAGAGGACACAGGGTTACACAGAGAAAACCCACTGAGGTTTGGAAATTGTGCA
This sequence comes from Terriglobales bacterium, assembly GCA_036770325.1. Taxonomy (GTDB): domain Bacteria; phylum Acidobacteriota; class Terriglobia; order Terriglobales; family Acidobacteriaceae; genus Gp1-AA145. The sequence continues at coordinate 9,147 of DAIPJJ010000123.1, read as the reverse complement.
GCACCACGCCTCCGTAGATGTCCTCCCTGTGAATCTCAGTGTTCTCTGTGGTGAGATCTCATGAATCTACCTAAAAAGCCCAACCACAGAGGACGCAGGGTTACACAGAAAAAAGCCACTGAGGTTTGGAAATTGTGCAAGCCGTTCGGCACATACCAGGCCTCTGTGGATGTTCTGTGTGAATCTCAGTGTTCTCTGTGGAGATTTCATGAATCTACCCAAAAAGCCCGACCACAGAGGGCACAGAGTTACACAAAGAAAGCCACTGAGGTTTAGAAATGGGGCGCTCAGGGAAGGACCTGTGAGTGGCTCGAACTTGTTGCCGGCTTTGAAACCCGATAGCGGTTTGCCAGCCACGCAGTGCAGCCGATCATGCCGCACCAACCGAAGAACTGCACGATGGCAGCGATGCGGGTATCGTAATCGAGCATGCCGAGGCTGCCGAAGATAGTGTTCCAGTCATGTTTCGCGAACTCGGGATCGCCGAGAGTCACTAGCGGCAACTCCATTGCGCGCGCGTCGGAGATGTAGGTTGCGGTGTAAATCCAATTCTCAAAGAAGAAGAACAGGCAGAAGACAAAAGCCGCAGGCTGGCGTTCATGGAAAAAATACGCGGCGAGAAGAAACGGCACGAGCCACTGCAGCAGCGTGCCACCCCAAAGCCCGAGGGTTGGGCCGAACCAGCCGAAGAGCGCGTGTCCGCCTTCGTGCACAACCATATTGGCGGTGTCGATAAAGAGAAAACCGCCGTGCATGGTGAAGGCGTAGACAAGGAACCATAGATAGAACACGAGCCATGCGAGAATCGCCCAGCGCCGCAGCGGCTTCCAGGGTTCGCGTGCGCCGGTCAAGTCCCAGAACGCGTCGAGGTATTCCCTCATACCAAAATTGTAAGGAGCTTTCGAGCCCAGGACGAGGTTACGCTGGTGCGCCCGGCCTTAGCCGCAAAGTACGCAAAGCTGTGCGCAAAGTGCGCAAAGTTCGAAATCCAAGTTCAGTCAGCCGACGCGGACAATCCATCCTGTCCGAGGTCCGCGTTCTTTAAGATATGTTTCAGGCGTTGCATCTCTTTCATCAACTCACGGTGCGGATCGCCGAAAGCATGCTGACCCATGGTCTCGAGTTGCCGCTGAATCTGTTCCATCCGGCGATGGATTTGCATTCTTCGCAGGCCCCTTACAGCGTTTTCGACCTGCGCGGGACTAAGTTCTTCGCTGTTTTTGAAGAGAACCGAGGCAAGTAGTTGCCGGTCGCCTTCGGAAAGAGGTAATTCCATCGGGTTTGTAGTTTCGCCGGAGGCGCTCAAAAAAGTTTCGATCAGAGATTCTGTCGCCAATCCTACGTGCAGCCGCTCGGCGGAAAGAATGTACCGCGCCTGACGCGCGGGACTGAAAGGATCGTCAGCGCCGCCGCGGTCAGAAACGTAGTCTTCGCTCTGGAACTGCGATTCAGAGGCCAATGCATGGATAAGAATTTTTTCGGCATCCGTGACCTGGGTTTCGGGCGCGGATTTCACAGTCGCAGTCTTCCTGGTGGCGGCAGCATGTTTCAGCTCCTGCCGCAGGACGGCGGAGTCGATGTTCAGCTTTTGCGCAACCTCTTCGGCAACTTCGTCACGAATGATGCGGCTGGGCACTCGCTGAATGTGCGGCAAGAGATAATTCACCGCCTTGTGCTTGCCTTCGGCGCTGCGTACCGGGAACTGCTGCCGAGCTCGTTCGATCAAGTAGTGGAAATATTTCTGTGAATTCTTCAGTGCCGCGGCGTACGCTTCTTTTCCTTTTCGACGGATAAAGAGATCAGGGTCGAACCCGGCTTCGAGTGTGAGTACACGGATTTCGAACTCCTCCTCGACCAGCAATCCCAATGTGCGCTCTGTTGCTTTGGCTCCAGCAGCATCGGGATCGAAATTGACAACGACTTGCTTCGTGAATCTCCCAAGCAACGCGGCCTGCGCCGCAGTGAAGGCAGTCCCGGAGCTGGCGATAACATTCCGAAAGCCCGCGGTGAAGACGGAGATGCAGTCCATCTGGCCTTCGACGATGATGGCGTAATTCAGTGCGCGGATTGATTCTTTGGCTTGATCGAGATTGAAGAGTACTCGCGATTTTGAATAGATTGCAGTTTCCGGCGAGTTCAGGTATTTCGGTCCGGCTTTTTCGTCGGTTGAAAGTGTTCGCCCGGTAAACGCAATGATGCGGCCGCTATCGTTCGCGATAGGGAACATCACGCGGTTGCGGAATTTGGAGTACATGGACCTGATGCTGGCGCTGTCGGCACTTGTGTCCTTAGCCGTTGGCCGTTGGTCGTTGGCAACATCCTTTGCAGCTAAAGCTGCGTCGCTCTTCGTTGTTCGACTATCGGCACGACTGAAGTCGTGCCCTTCCCGATCTTGCTGAGGGCTGAGGGCTGATGGCTGAGAGCTGTCTTTCCATGAAAATAGTCCGCTCTCGCGTAGCACGTCTTCGCTGAATTCGCTCTTCAGGCGATCGCGAAGCAGGAACCCGGAATCGGGCGCAAAGCCGATGCGGAATTGCCGAATCATCTCTTCGTTCAGCCCGCGTCCGGCAAGATACTCACGCGCACGTCCGCCTTCGGGACGCCGCAAGCATTCCTGGAAAAATGCGGTGGCACGCTCGTGAATTTCCAGCAGCGCGGTGCGTAGCCTGGCATCTTTAGCTTCGGCCTCGGTGCTGAAGGTCTGCTTTGGTAGATCGATACCAAGCTTCTGCGCGACCGCGCGCACCGCTTCGGGAAAAGTGACGTTCTCGATCTTCTGAACGAAATTGAACACGTCTCCAGAAGCCCCACAGCCAAAGCAGTGGTAGAACTGCTTCGTCGCATGCACGTTGAAAGACGGCGTCTTCTCTTTGTGAAAGGGACACAAGCCAGAGAAGTTTTGCGCGCCCGACTTCCGCAGGCTCACGTAATCGCCGATTACGCGAACGATATCGGCCTGCAGCTTCAGGTTTTGGGTAAAATCTGCCGGGAAAGACATGCGGTAGGAAGATTGTCAGCCAGAGCGGGGCTATTTAGGAATATAAACCAGCAGCCGCGCTGTGGAGAATCTGTGAGAAACGCGGACGCGATGTGAAGAAGGTGTGAAGAACTGGCTACTTCTTGTCGTTGGCGAGCTGTTTTGCGATCTCGGCCAGCAGCCGCGGCTTGAGTTCGGCGAGAACATTGTCAACGATGCTCGAGAGCGCGTCACCTGATTTAGCCGGTTCGGACGAGGAAGCCTCAGCCGTTTGCGTAGCCGGCTGGTTTCCGGCTCCTGAAGCAGACGTCTGGTCCTTAATCGCAGACTCTGCCTCCGCCACCACGGATTGCACAATCGCTTCTGCGGTTTGCTGATTTACCACCGAGTCACGTATGCGCTCCCACTCCTGCCAGGGAGCTGCCGACTCGGACCCCGATGCCGGTTCAGGCCCGGTTGCGGATACGCTTGCAATCGCTTCGACAGGCCCAGAAGAAGCAGAAGCGGCTGCGGCGAATGCTGCACCTTCGGACGATTCCGACTCCGGCACCGATGGAGCAGACTCATCTTTACTGCTGGCTTCGACTGCTGCCGCCGGGGATTGCTCGTCCTGTGGCCCGGCAACAGCTTCGGCGGCAGTGGCTTCACGCATCTCTTCTTCGAGAGAACGTGACGCCTCTTCTGCGCTAAGCGCGACATTTTCCGCTACCCAGCGCGGAGCCTCGGGCTGACTATTTGTTTCAACAGTCGGTGTCGGAACTTCTTCAACGGACGAGGTTTCGCTCGCTGAGTTCGCAATCTCAACCGTCTCGGGACGCTCAGCCTCGGATTCGCTCTGCGCACCGGGAGCCTCAGCCGTATCGCTTGCAGCTTCGTACTGCTCAGCGCTGGATTCTGCGGAATCAGCCTGCTTTTCAACCGGAAATTCAGGAGCGGGTTGCGCAGTTTCTTCCTTCTTGCGTGAACTCGATTGGTAGATCGGCCCTGAAGCGAACGTCACCGCGTCTTCAGCAGTTTCCTCGACCCCTGCTGATGCTTTCTCGGCACTATCACTCGAAGTGTCGCGTGTCGCCTGCCGACTTTTCTCGCGCTTCAGATACGAAATCTGCTCGGTTCGCGCGCTGTCGAAGTCGGCTGCCGGATCAGTGGCCACAGATCCTTTGGTCCGCTTACCAGATTTCGCTTTTCCACTGTCTGACTGAGGAACGATGCGGTCTTCTAACTTTGTGAGCGCAGCCAAAAGTTCGCTGGCGTCGAACGGCTTGATGATGTGCCCATCCGCGCGCACGCGCTTGGCCTCATCGGTCTTGAAGGGCTCCATCTTTCCGACCGTGAGCAGGACCGGAATCTTCATGGTCGCTTCCGATTCTTTCAGTCGTTGACAGACTTCAAGCCCGCCGTATCCCGGCATATACACGTCGAGGACAATGAGGTCAGGGCGGCTCTCGTGAATTTTTTTGAGCGCCGCAGAACCGTTGTTCACGGTAATGACTTCGTAACCGGCGTCAGTAAGAATGCGGCGTCCCATGTTCTGGGCGGTCACGCTGTCATCAGCAAGCAGTACAATGCGTGGCAATGGATGTCCTTCTCCGGGGGGACCGATACCCCGAAGGTAACCTGCTCAGGAGCTTAAGTCAATGAAACCAGAGGTTTAAGCAGGTTACGGGTGGACAATGCATCGAGTGCACTTTCTAGTCAGACACTAAGGTCAGTTGAAGGGGATGATCTTGTGCAGGCCCTTCTTTTTCTTATGTTTGCTGGAAGCGAGGTCTTTGTCATCGGCAAGCTGCTGGCCATCGGCGGTTGCGGCAGGGTCTTGCGTCGCCGCGGCCGACCCTCCATTTCCAGGCTGTAGTTCGTTCACCTGAGCCGGTGGAGGAGCAGGCTGGTCGGACTTTGTGGGCGTCAATTCATTCGGATCGGGTGCCGCCGCCTGAGTTGAATCCGCTGGGGACGTCGTTGGTTTCAGCTCGTTAGGATCAGGAGTCGAGGAGTTTCCGTTCGCCCCATTATTGTTGCCGTTGCTGGCTGTTCCAGAACCAAAGCTTGTCGGCACATCCTGCGGTGGTTGGCTGTCCGAGGTCGAGGTACCCACCGCCTGCACGGAGAGCGAGTTGCTTCCGGCGCCACCGGCGGCGGTGCTGGTTCCTGAGGCTACTCGGCTGGCACGTTGCACGATATCACTGGCGCTCACCAGATTCGGATCAGTCAGGGTAGGAGCGCCGATCTTGGTTGCAGAGGACGTATCCGGATGCTTTGCAAAGCCGCTCATCAATTTGCTGAGCATGGTCTGCTCGCCGCGCCCGGCTTCTTCCGCTTTGTTTAACGCCAGTGCAGCTTTGGTGGGCCGTGGAATTGGCTGGTGCAGGGCCGCTAATCGCATCCGGGCATCATCGGCCCGGTCCATGGCGGGATACCGAGTAATGATCTTGGAATACGCAGCCGCTGCTTTTTCTGCGAAGTCGCTGATCATGCGCTCACGCTGCAGCTTGCGCTCCTTCAGCACGGCCTCATTTACTTTGTGAAGCCGTTCCAGTTCCTGCCGCTCGGTGACATCCATCTTCCTGAGCATGGCGATTTCGCCCTCGTAGGACTGACCGAGCAAGTAAAGCGTTTCGTCTGCCTTGCTGTAGAGCGGATAGCGGTCGACGAGCGACTGCAGTCGCGCGATCGCCGCCGGATAGGAACTCTTCAAAAAATAGAACTTACCCACGCGATATTCGCGTTCGGCAATCACTTCCTGCACCTGCAGAAGCCGCTTGCGCGCTTCTTCAACCATCTTCTGGTTGTCGGGATATTGCAGGATGACCTTCCGGTATTCCTGCTCGGCGCGTACCGCATGGGTGAAGTCGCGGTCGGGCTTCTCCATCTGCTGATATTGAATATTGGCGATTTTTACCTGGGCCTCAGCAGCTTCCGGCATGTTCGGGAAGAAGGTGATGAAGTCTTCGTACTCCTGCTCGGCCTGCGCCAGTCCTGCCGTACCGCCCTCGGCATACCAGGAGTCAGCCAGCGACAGCTTCGCGCGCGCGATGAACTCAGAATCCGGGTAGGTATTGATCAGGGTCTGCATGTCGAGACGCGCGATGTCGAAATGATTGTGCTTCATCGCGTCCATACCGCGGTCGAACAGCACTTTGTCGGGCTGCTTCGAGTCAACTTTCGCGAGAGGATTGTTGACCTTTTTGTTGGTGCAGGCAGTCGTGAGCGCCAGCGTCGCGGCCAGGCAGATTACCGGATATCGAAGAGACATGAAAACCTCAAGAAAGTGGTCAGTGGCTAGTAGTCAGTGGCTAGTAAAGCTCAGTTAATCTCGCGTCCGATTGTGCCAGAACTGATCACTAGCCACTAATCACTAGTCACGAGCCACTAGACCTTTTGCAGCGTCGCCTCTAACGCCGCCTTCAACAAATTTTGGGCATTAATCATTGGATCGCCGTGGCTGAATACTGCGTTGCCCGCCACCAGAATTTCTGCCCCGGCGCGTACAACTTGACCAACCGTATCGGTCGCAATACCGCCGTCAACTTCGATCCTGTAGTTCAAATTCCTTTGTTCCCGCAACTGCTTGACCCGGCGCAGCTTGTGCAGTGAATTCGGGATAAACGGCTGTGCGCCGAATCCCGGGTTCACCGACATGACCAGCACGTAATCAACAATGTCGAGCACTTCGTTCAACATCTCGACCGGTGTTGCCGGATTGATAACCACGCCGGCGTGGCAATCATGGTTCTTGATCAGGTTCAGCGTCCGATCGAGATGCCGGCAAGCCTCAAAATGCACTGAGATCCAATCTGCACCGGCATCGGCAAACGCCGGAATATACTCGTCGGGATTTTCGATCATCAGGTGGCAATCGAGCGGCAACTTCGTCGCTTTGCGCAGCGATCGAACCAGTTGCGGGCCGAGCGTGATGTTCGGGACAAAGTGCCCGTCCATCACGTCCACGTGAATGATGGTTCCGCCGCCTTCTGCCGCCCGGGCAACCTGGTCAGCGAGATGCGCAAAATCCGCCGAAAGGATCGATGGAGCCAGCTCAATCAAAGGATTAAACCCGGAGACGAACAGGGAAACGCTGCTCAGATTCTAGCATGCGGCGTCAGGCAGGAACTCTGACGGTGCTCTGTTTTACATAGGCCCTAACGCGCGCCTGAGGGCTCTGGAGTGGCGGAGTTTGCCTCTCGGAAAATTCTTGGTGTAACCTTCTTCACTTCCACCATGAGAATACTGACACTTGCCTTGGCCCTCCTGACCTGCGTCCCTGCGTTTACCCAACAAAAACCGAAACTGACGCTCGACGAGTTCTTCAACTCGGTAAGCTTCTCAGCCTTGCAAATGTCTCCTGATGGCAACTCGGTCGTCATCGGCACCGAGCGGGCCGATTGGGACAAGCAAATCTTCCGCGATGATCTCTGGCTTTATCGAATTGACGGCAGGAACGGTTCACTGATCCAGTTGACGCAATCAGGGCACGACACCAGCCCGAAGTGGTCGCCAGACGGCAAGTGGATCGCGTTCCTTTCGGATCGCAAGACGGACAAAGATGCTGATTCCGGCGATTCCGATTCCGACAACTCGGGCGACAAAAACGAAGACGTTGATCAGCTCTATCTGATTTCTCCCAACGGCGGCGAAGCTTTTGCGATTACGCGCGGAGCAGAAGAAGTGCATGCCTTCTCCTGGTCCTCGGACTCGAAGACCCTATTCTTTGCAACTCGCGATCCATGGACGAAAGAACGGAAAGACAAGTACCGCGAGCAATGGAAGGACGTGGTGCAATACCGCACGGCCGAACGCGGCGACACGATCTTCGCGCTTGATCTCGCGAATGCTCTGGCCATTCATGATGCGGAAGCCGCGAAAGCGAAACCGGCCAATGATTCCGATAAAGAATCCGATTTGACGCCTGGCGCACGCGCCATCGCGACTTCACCGCTGCGCGTAGATGAATTGACCACTTCGCCTGACGGAACAAAGCTTGCGTTTATGGCCATCCCCATCAACCGCCGCGAAGAAAAATTCGACGACTACGAAATCTACCTTTTAGATATTTCCAGTGGGGAAACGGGCTCCGCCACCCGTTCAGGCGAGTCAGCAAACATTCAGCCTCGCCGCCTCACTCACAATCAGGCTGTCGAAAACAATCTCCGCTGGGCCAATGACAGCCGCCATCTGTTCTTCACCATCGACGTGGGGGACGTCACCGGTCCGTACCGCGATCTGCAGCCGCATCTTTATTGGATGAACACTGACGATGCAAAAGTCGAGCAGTGGGCCAAAGACTTCATCGGTCCGGTTGAGCACTATGCTTTATCCAGTGCGAACGTTCTCACGTCAGCCCGGCTCGGAACCGAAGTGCAGGAGTATTCGGCAGGCGGCGCTGCTCAGTCATTCCACAAGCTCAGCAACTGGCCCGGAACGTACGAAACGATCTCCGCCGCAGAGCACTCACCGCGCGTAGCTTTCGTGTACTCATCGCTACAGAAGCCAGCCGAGATATATGTCGCGGACAGCGCCACCGATCTCGACAGCGCGCGTGCCATCACTTCTTTTAATCGCCTCTTCACTGAGCGCGATCTTCCCCAAGGCAAGCCGTACCGCTGGAAGGCCGATGATGGTACGACGGTCGAAGGCATGCTGATCTATCCTCCCGGGAAATTCGAAGCCAAGAACTTGCCGATGTTCACGCTGATTCACGGCGGGCCTGCCGATGCCGACGGCAATCACTTCGAGGCTGACTGGTATCAGTGGGGAATTCTCGCGGCAACGAACGGCTGGCTGGTTTTCGAACCTAACTATCGCGGCTCTACGGGCTATGGCGATAAGTTCTTGATGCAAATCGTGCCCCAGATCGTGTCGAAGCCGGGGAAAGACATTCTCGAGGGCGTTGATGCTCTCGTGAAAGACGGGATTGCCGATCCCAACCGGATCTCGACCGGCGGCTACAGCTACGGCGGATACATGACCAACTGGCTCATCACCCAAAGCACGCAATGGAAAGCCGCGGTGACCGGTGCCGGCGCCGTCGAACACGTCGCCAACTGGGGCAACGACGATACCACCTTCGACGACGCTTACTTTCTTGGCGGCCGTCCCTGGGAAGCGCAACAGCGTTATCACGACGAAGCTGCCATCTTCCAGATCAACAAAGTCCGAACGCCCACCCACAT
>DAIPJJ010000272.1:0-4060 GCA_036770325.1 Terriglobales bacterium | reverse complement strand
AAGAATTGGTCGGGGAGAGAGGATTTGAACCTCCGACCCCCTGGTCCCGAACCAGGTGCTCTACCAGGCTGAGCCACTCCCCGACGTCTTGCCGCGCCGCAGGTCAGCGCGTAAGAATGCGAACTCTAGCGATTATACATCGGTGTTCAGTCGCTGATTGATCCCATACAGATGCTGGTCGCAACCGAAGCATGATGCACCGCGGCGCAGATGATAATAAGGATCGGACAAGAACGATCCCGCTCTTATGAAACGATCCCGCTCTTATGAGTGGACTCGATCGTTTGTGACTGCAAATCATTAGGAAGAATTCCGTCTCTACGCGTCGAAATGCCCACGTGAAACTGCTCTATATCGGTTCGCGGAACTCGCAACGTCAAAATTAACAGGCGAGTTGCTATACTGAAACAGCTACATTCGCGGTCGACACTGGGATGACTCTTTTCTTCGCAAAAGCTCTTTACACGCCATTGCGCGCAATTGCTGATGCTGCGCTCCTCATCGAGAGTGGAAAGGTCGTGCGGGTAGAGTCGCGAAGAGCTCTGGAAGCAGCGTCAAACAGCCGCGTAGTTGATTTCGCTGATTGTGTTATCGCGCCCGGGTTTCTCGATCTACACAATCATGGCGGTGTTGGTTGTGACGTGATGAGCGGGAGCGCGGCCGACCGAAAACGAATGGAATGCTTCCTGGCTTCGCATGGAGTCACTGGATATTTCCCCACCACAGTTACCGCGCCGGTTGATGTTATCCTGAGTGCTCTAGAGCAGTTGGCCGATGCGGTCGAGAGTGCGGATCGGCGTGAGGGCCGGGCACAGCCGTTGGGAATTCATCTCGAGGGGCCGTTCCTGAGTCACGCAAAGCGCGGTGTTCATCAAGCAAAGGATTTGTTGCCTCCCACGATTGGCGCTTTTGAAAGATTTTGGCAGGCGTCGCGCGGTCACATTCGGATGGTGACCATTGCCCCCGAAGTAGATGGCGCTGAGGAAGTAATCGCGGAAGCTGCGCGCAGAGGAGTCGCCGTCAGCCTAGGGCACTCGGACGCCAATCTGGAGCAAGCCCGACGCGGGTTCAAGGCTGGCGGGCACCATGCGACACACACCTTTAACGCCATGCGACCGCTCGATCACAAAGATCCCGGCATTCTTGGCGAGGTGCTGACCAACAACGGAATGACCGCCGATGTGATTGCCGATGGAATTCACGTGCATCCGGAAGCTGTTGACCTGTTGGTTAGAGCAAAGGGAATTGAGAACATAACCCTGATTAGCGATGCACTTTCTGCGACCGGCATGCCTGAAGGGAAATATTTCCTCGGAACAATGGAAGTGGAAGTGAAAGACCGCAGGTGTCTGCACAATGGGACCCTCGCGGGCAGCGTTTTGACCTTGAACCATGCCGTCCGGAACCTGATGGATTTCGCTCGAGTGGATTTGCAGCAGGCGGTTCGGGCGGCGACGGCGAATCCGGCGAAGGTGGCGAACATTCGCGGTAAGGGAGTGATTGAACCCGGAGCCGATGCTGATTTTGTGGTGCTCACTTCGACGGGAGAACTCCGAGCGACCGTGATTGGCGGGGAAGTGGTGCAATAACCAAGGAGGAAAATGCCGGATAAGGGCCAATTTCCGCACTACATGCTGAAAGAGATCTTCGACCAGCCGCAAGCGCTCGAGGACACGATTGCTCCGCGCGTTTCCCGCGACAGGGCGGAGGTGCGGATTGCAGACGAAGTCCGCATCAGCGAGGCAGAATTGCGGGCCGTGAGGCGTGTACACATTGTTGCTTCGGGCACCAGCCGGCATGCCGGAATTGCGGGACAGTTCATGTTCCAGGATCTTGTGCAACTGCCGGTCGAGGTCGACTACGCAAGCGAGTTCGAATATCGCAATCCGATGATCGGGGGCGGCGAGATCACCATCGTCATTACGCAATCCGGCGAGACTGCCGACACGACTGCTGCCCAGCGGGAGGCGAAAGAAAAAGGTTCGCGCACGATTGCGATTTCGAACGTCGTCGATTCAACCATCGCGCGCGAGGCGGATGGTGTTCTCTACACGCACGCCGGCCCCGAGATCAGCATTGCCTCCACCAAAGCATTTTCCGCGCAAATGGCAGTACTGTTCATGCTGGCCGCCTACGTGGCGCAGGTGCGTGGCGCGCTTTCGGACGAGCAGCGCCGCAAGTGGATTGCGGAACTTGTTGCGTTGCCGAAGAAGACCGAAACTGTTCTCGAGCATGCGGAAGAATGCAAGCGGCTGGCGGATCGTTTTCACAAATTCGAAGATTTCCTCTTTCTCGGCCGGGCGATTCACTACCCGATCGCGATGGACGGGGCGTTGAAGCTTAAGGAAGTTTCGTACATCCATGCCGAGGGATATCCGACGGGCGAAACCAAGCACGGCCCGAATGCGCTGATCGATGAGAATTTGCCTATCGTGATTATCGCCACATGCGATCGCAACGATGAGGGGTCCATTGTCCGCTACGAGAAGAATCTTGCGAACATTCGCGGATTCAAGCAGCAATCGGCGCGGGTGATCGCAATTGCGACAGAAGGCGACACAGAACTGCCAAAGCTGGCGGACCACACGATTTTTGTACCGAAAGCGCCGGAGTTGCTTTCGCCAATCCTCGAGATAGTACCTTTGCAGCTCTTTGCTTACTACATGGCGGTCCGAAAAGGGCTGGACGTGGACCGGCCGCGAAATCTGGTCAAATCAGTGACGCTGGAGTAGTTGAACTAGTTGGGTTTCCGGTTTTTTGAGTTCGCGTAATGGCGAAGCAGGGCGGCTTCACTGAGTCCAGCGTATTTTCCGACTGGTTCCTGCTTTGCAGCTTGCGATTTTTGCGCGTTTTGCGCGCGCGTCTCTTCTACCTCCGAACCGGTCGTCATCACCTGAACATAGAACCACAGGAAGTGCCGCATTTGATCGAGCACCGATTTCAGCATTTCGAGCGATTCGATTTCCGGCAGGCGCGCCAGGCTCTCCATCAATTCCGGATCATTGGGCGCTTGCATGGCGGCACAGTTGAGCTCCTGCTGAATTGCGCGCAGGTCTTCGGTTACGCGCAACATGCGTACATGGACATCGTCAAGGTAGTCGTTGCTGGCCATTTTTTCGGACGCATTTCAACATCTCATCCGCAATTGAAAGCAAGAAGATGTCCCACGTGCATGCGCTTTCGTAATTCTGTTTACGCGAGCGACTTGGAGCAATGAGTTATGTCAGGACCGAGCCGGCGCGAATTTGCGGAACATCGATGAAACGCGCGCCATCACTGGGGTTTTCGACGGCTGATACAAGCGTTCGCACCATCTGGTCGAGGGTAACCAGGCCTAGCCGCTTTGCGCCCTCGCGAGTTGAGGGAATTCGTTCGCAAATCCAGTACATCGGTAACAGCACATACGGCCAGCGATGTCCCGGCCCGAGGACATACCAGGGACGCACGATAGTCACATTCATGCATGTCGCGAGAAGCGCGGATTCGCATTCCGTGCGCACCGCGATGTAGTTGTGCATCATCGGCGCGGGATGGGCGACGCTCAGATAAACAAAATGCCGAACTCCAGCCTGCTTTGCAGCTTCGATCGCGCCAAGGCCGGCGACCTTGTCAATGGAATGAAATTCCGCAGCCTTCGTGGGGCTGGGATGAGAGACACCTACGAGCTGGACAAACGTTCTGGAGGGCGCGATTTGGCCTGCGTATGAACTGGTCTCGAGCGCGTTTCCCGGAACGGCTTTGCATCCTGGAGGAAGCTTGTGCTCGCTGCCTTTCCTGACCAGAGCACGGACGTTATATTTCCGCTGTACCAATGCGCGAATCAGTGGGACACCGATGTATCCTGTGCCACCCGCGATGAAGACGGATGAGTCTGTCTGCATGTCAGAAGCTTACGCCAGCTTGCACTGAGGGTCGTGTGTTCTTCGCGCTAGTTCTTGGCTATTGCATACTCTATTTTGGCAAATTTAGAACCGGGAACAATCAGCGTTTCGCCAGATTCCAGCTTTACCTTGAATTGCGTCAGATCAATCGAACGCTGAAGGTCTTCAGCAATGGCGGG
>DAIPJJ010000122.1:0-13588 GCA_036770325.1 Terriglobales bacterium | reverse complement strand
ACCTGCACGTCATCAGCGGCCATCCGCTCCTGACGCAGGCCGCCCTTGACGCGGTAAAACAGTGGAAGTATCGCCCCTACATTCTGAACGGCGAGCCTGTAGAAGTCGACACGCAAGTGACCGTGAATTTCACGCTCTCTGGCGGATAGTCGCGAAGCGGAGTGGCAGAACAACTTCCGTAAGAAATGTAAGCATCTGATTCTCGAAAGCCGAAGATCCTGAGGAGGAAAGCAACTCATGTTTGCAGCTCATGCAGCAACGCACCTGGTAGCACACTTTTCAACCACCGCAACCTGGCTTCTCCAGGAGGCTGGCGCACCGCAGTGGGATCCGATCTCCCTGTGGAAACAGATGGGATGGGTAGCCCGTGCGGTGGTACTCATTCTCTTCATCATGTCCGGTTGGTCGTTCGGCGTGATGATCGACCGCTGGATGGCATTCAGCGCGGCCCGCAAGCAGTCAAGGGCCTTTGCTCCCGCCGTAGCAGGCGCGCTGCGGGACGGAAAGATTGATGAAGCTATCAAAGTTGCAGAACGCAACAAGAAGAGCCATCTGGCCAAAGTCGTTACCGCAGGCCTGATGGAATTCCGCGCCCACCAGGAAAGCACCGACATTCCCGGGGAGACTATAGAAGCTTCAAAGCGCGCACTTGAGCGCACTGAAGCCATCGTTCATGCGGAACTGAAGCGCGGCCTCAGCGGCCTCGCTACCATCGGTTCGACCGCCCCATTCATTGGCCTGTTCGGAACGGTGATGGGCATCCTGAACGCCTTCAAAGGCATTTCGCAGGAGAAGGCCACCGGTCTTGCCGCCGTCGCCGGCGGTATCGCCGAAGCTCTGGTCACCACGGCGTTCGGTCTGCTGGTCGCCATTCCGGCCGTCATGATGTTCAACTACCTGACCGGCCGCGTGGAAGCGTTCGACGTTGAAATGGACAATTCGTCGAGCGAATTGATCGACTATTTCCTGAAGCGTCGCGGCGTCCGCCGGTAGTTCTGGTTGTGGGGCGACGGGCGTTTCGCCCGTACCCCAGAATCAACGAGTTGCTGAGGGTCCGGCAGGATTAGATCTCTTGCCGGATCCGCCTCCCAGCGCAGCCACACGCGCTGATTTCGGGCAGGAGAACAGAATTATGGCAATTGCAAAAAGAGACGAAGGCTCGAAGGTCAACTCCAACATTAACGTCACCCCAATGGTGGATGTCATGCTGGTGTTGCTGATCATCTTCATGGTCATCACGCCCATGTTGCAGAAGGGCGTGAGTGTTGATCTGGCAAAGGTGAACAACCCCGAGCAGATGCCGGATGCGGACAAGGAAGACGCCCTGATCGTCGCCGTCATGAGAAATGGGGACGTATTCTTCGGCAATGACCGCATTGCGCCGGATCAGCTCACGAACAAGATCAAAGACCGCATCGCGAACCGCGTTGATAAGCGCGTTTACCTGCGTGCCGACCAGCGCGCGAAGTACAAGAACGTCGTCGAAGTAGTCGACAACGTGCGCGCCGCTGGCGTCGATGATCTGGGCTTGCTCACCGATCAGAGAAAACAGAACGCGCCACCGCCGGGAGTACCTGGTTCGCCGAGGTCCCCGAGCGCAAGCGGATCTGAATAAATTTTCGAGGACATTCCTATGGCAATGGCAGTTGGTAGTGGAAAAGGTGGGCCGGCAGCCGATATCAACGTCACGCCGCTCATCGACGTATTGCTGGTGCTGTTGATCATTTTCATGGTCATCACCCCGCTCACTCCAAAAGGGCTCGACGCGCTGGTTCCGCAGCCGCCGCCGCCCAATCAGAAAAGTCAGCCGAATGACCGCACCATCGTGGTACAGGTCATTGACAAAGGGCCGGGGCAGACGCCGGGGTTGAAAATCAATCAGGACGACGTGGGCTGGAACGATCTCCAGGACCGCCTGACCAATGTTTTCAAGACGCGCGCCGAGAAGGTCATGTTCGTAAAGGGCGATGACAACATTCCATTCGCCGATGTGGCCAACGTGATCGATATCGCGCACGCCTCGGGCGTCGACAAAGTCGGCCTGATCACAGCGAAAATCGAAGCCGGCGGATAGTCGAACGCCGCACTCCGCGAAACCATGAGCGCAGTGAGCGGCGAGTTTGAGTAATGGGTCTTGCTCGTTGCTCACGGCTCGCCGCTTTGTGTTATCGTATGCGGCTGGCTTGTGACGAGTTCTTCAAGGGGAACTAATTTTCATGAAAATCAGCTTACGAATTGCGGCGGTCTTGGCGGTGGCTGCACTGGTATTGTCGAGCGCGGGATGTAACAAGCTACGCGCTCGCGATCAGCTCAACAAAGGCGTGGCTTCGTATAAGAACGCCCGCTATGAGCAGGCAATTGAGCACTTCAAGAATGCCGTAACCCTCGATCCTGATCTGAAGAACGCGAAAATTTATTTGGCGGCTGCGTACGTCGCGCAATATGTTCCGGGCGTTGACTCGCCAGAGAACTTGCAGAACGCGAACAATGCGATCACGCAATACAAGGCTGTGCTGGAAAAAGATCAGAACAACGTAAACGCAGTAAAGAGCCTTGCGGGCCTGTATTTCCAGATGAAGAAGTTCGACGATGCGAAAGAGTACAACCAAAAGGCGATCCAGCTCGATCCCAATGATCCTGAGGCTTACTACTCCATTGGCGTCATCGATTGGACCGAAGCGTATCAACCTCGCATGGAGGCGCGCTCAAAGCTCGGCCTCAGGCCCGACGAGCCGCTAAAAGACAAGAAAGTTTGTGCTCAGTTGCGCGATCAGAACGGTCAAGTGATTCAGGACGGCATCGACGCCCTCAACAAAGCGTTGTCGCTGCGTCAGGATTATGACGACGCCATGGCGTACATGAATCTGATGTATCGCGAGAAAGCCGATCGCGAATGCGACCAGCCAGACCAGCGCGCCGCCGATCTCAAGACGGCCGACGAATGGGTCGATAAGACCATGGCCGCCAAGAAAGCCAAGGCGGAAAAATCCGCCGGGCCGAACGGCATCACCATGGACCAATCGAAGTAGATCTCGATCAAATTGTGTGCAAAACGATGGGCGCCTTGCCCATCGTTTTTTGTGCCCACGGCCGCCTACCTGATCGAAGTCGAAGGACCTCGTTTTTTGCACTCGACTGGCCATTGACCGCAAGAATGCTTATAGTACGAGGTTCCGCATTTTAAGCATTCAGATCACTCCGTGCCCAAGCTCTTTAAAAAAATCCTGATTGCCAATCGTGGCGAGATTGCCGTTCGCCTTGTCCGCGCCTGCCACGAGCTCGGGATTTCCGCCGTAGCTCTCTATTCCGACGCGGATCGAGCATCGCTGCACGTGCTCAAGGCGGATGAGGCGTACGCGATTGGCCCCGGACCAGCATCGGAGTCTTACCTGAACATCGAGCGGGTTATCGATGCAGCAAAGCGCTCCGGTGCCGACGCCATCCACCCGGGCTACGGCTTCTTGTCCGAAAATGCCGCGTTCGCACAGGCTTGCTGCGACGCGGAAATCAAGTTCATCGGTCCAAGCCCCGCATCCATCGAGCTGATGGGATCAAAAACGCGCGCCCGTCAACAGATGGAAAAGGCCGGCGTGCCATTTGTTCCCGGAGCATCGAGCGGCTTGAAGTCTCTAGCCGAAGCCCGCGAACTGGCAACGAAATTCGGCTATCCGGTCATGCTTAAGGCTGCGGCTGGTGGTGGCGGCAAGGGTATGCGCTTCGTCGCGAGTGAATCCGAACTGGCCTCAGCTCTCGAAACTGCACGTAGTGAAGCGCAGCGGGCCTTCGGTGACGACGAAGTTTATCTCGAAAAGGCCATCGTCAATCCCCGCCACATCGAAATGCAGGTCCTCGCCGATGAGCATGGCAACTGTGTTTATCTCGGCGAGCGTGAGTGCTCAATCCAGCGCCGGCATCAAAAAGTCCTGGAAGAGTCGCCGTCCACGGCCGTCTCTGCTGAAATGCGGAAGCGTATGGGCGAAACCGCCGTTCGCGCGGCGCAGGCAGCGAAATATGCCAATGCCGGCACCATCGAATTTCTCGCCGATAACAGCGGCAATTTTTATTTTCTCGAAATGAATACGCGCCTGCAGGTCGAGCACCCCGTGACCGAGCTCG
The DNA here is from genome assembly GCA_036770325.1 of Terriglobales bacterium. Lineage (GTDB taxonomy): Bacteria > Acidobacteriota > Terriglobia > Terriglobales > Acidobacteriaceae > Gp1-AA145. The sequence continues at coordinate 9,472 of DAIPJJ010000122.1, read as the reverse complement.
TGACCGGACTCGATCTCGTCCATCTGCAAATCCGCATCGCGGCGGGCGAGCGTTTGCCGTTAAAGCAGAGCGATATTCGGCAGCAAGGTCACGCCATCGAGTGCCGCATCTACGCCGAAGATCCCGGGAACAACTTCTTCCCCAGCCCCGGCAGGATCACCGCACTCGCCGAACCCTCCGGACCCGGCATCCGTCTCGACAGCGGCGTCTACGAAGGCTGGAACGTTCCTGTGGAATACGATCCCTTGCTCGCCAAGCTGGTCACTTACGCCGGAAATCGCGCTGACGCAGTTGATCGGATGAGGCGCGCAATAGCGGAATACGTTGTCGGCGGTGTAAAGACCAATCTCGCGCTGTTTCAGCAGATTTTGAATAATCCCGAGTTTCTCGCGGGGAAGACTGATACGGGATATCTGACACGCCATCCATTTCAGTCGTCAGTTCCACTTGAAAGTGAACGGGAGATTGCAGCCATCGCCGCCGCTCTCTCGTGGACGCTTAACGCTTCAAACCTCACGAGCGCTAAACCAACCACGCTGGCCCGCTCCGCTTGGAAAGAAGCATCCCGTCTAGAAGGAACGAGCAACTGATGATCGTTCGCGAAGTCACTGTAGGCGAGAAAAACTATCGGATCGAACTGCAGGCGGCAAAATCTTCGCCACATGATGGAGAACCCCGAAATTCCCGCGCTGCCCAAAATTCAGAGTGGAAAATCACATTCGGTGAGCGCGAACTTTCCGTCGCTTGCCTGCCTTTGACCAACAACATTCTTTCCCTGATCGTGAATGGAAAGTCAGTTCAGGCCCGCGTGGAGCAGAACGGTGACCGGCTCCGTGTTTTCATCGATGGCAGGTCATATGAGTGCTCTGTTCGTGATCCCCGTTCTTTCCAAAGCAGAAACCGCACAGCGCACGCCGACGACGCTGAGCAGAAAGTCAAAGCGTCCATGCCGGGCAAGGTAGTGCGCCTGCTTGCGCAGCCCGGAGACAGCATCATTCCCGGCCAGGGTCTGCTCGTGATCGAAGCAATGAAGATGCAGAACGAAGTTCGCTCTACCAAGGGCGGAATCGTGAAGAGTCTTGCCGTCCGCGAAGGAACAAACGTCAACGCTGGTGACTTGCTTGCTGTTATCGAATAACTCTGCCCAGGGAAAAGGGCCGCGGCCTAATGCGCCGCGCCGCTCGATGCGAGCACCTGCCGCGCGTAATAGTTTTGGATCTTCGCCTCATTGCGCATGACTTCGAAATACGCGGTCTTCAGCAACTGTTCACGGCGATCCTGCAATTGTTGCCGGATGTCCTGCTGAACGCGCTGGTCGGAGAGGTCCCGCATTCCGGCCGGTTCCACCGAAATCAGCTTTACGATCTGAAAGCCCGAAACCTGCCGCCCCGGCCCGCTTAGCGGGATCACCGGCGTGAACTGTCCGGGCTTCAATTTCATAATGTCTTCGCGCGTAGTCGGGTCAGTTTGTTTCAGCGCGGACTCATACACAATTCCCAGATCGCCGCCGTTCGCCGAGGTTGCACTGTCCTCCGAAAACGTCATTGCCAGCGTGGAAAACTCTGCCCCGTCCTGTAAGCGCTGGAGAACGTCGTCGATCTTCTTCCGCGCATCCGTCGCCGTGCGGGCTTTGTTCGGATCGCGCCCCTGTGGATCGGCCGAAGTACCCACCACAATGTGCGCCAGGTGATAACGCGGCTCAATCAGATTGAACTCCGATTTGTGCTGGTTGTAGTAGGCCGCAATGTCCTGGTCGGTGATGTTGATTTTCGAAACGATTTCGCGGTTCACGACCTTGTCCGCGGTCAGCGAACGGCGGATCTCGCGCTTCACGTCATCGACTGTAAGATTGCGCTCCTGCAGCCGCTTCGCGAACTCTTCGTCGCTGTTGGGGGTTTTGAGTTCCTTAAGCCTGCGCTCAACTTCCTCGTCGGTTGCCAGGAGCCCAAGCTTTCCGGCGCGATGCATCAGGATCTGGTTATCGATCAAATTCTCGAGAATACTAAGGCGCAGTCCGGTCGCCTGCTCCTCGCTCAGTGGCTGGGTCGAGCCGGCGGTTTGGTTCTGAAAATATCGCTCGACATCGGCACGATAAATTTTTTCTCCATCGACGGTCGCGGCCACATCGTTCCCCGGCCCTTTGAGCGCGCAGGCGATCGTAAGGGTTGTGGCGATGATCGCCGCAGAGATAAGAGGCGCTCGGCGCAAGAGCTGGTCCGTTCGCAAAGTTGTTTTAATGTGCGTAGTCGATCAGTGCGAACTTGCGCCGTTCGAGGGTGCCCCCGCGTTTTCGGCTGAGGGCTTCGGCGGTGGAGTTTCTCCCGCCTGCTGCAATGCGGCATTGAGTACTGCCCGAAATTCGTCCGTCGAGCGAGCCCCGTTGATCTCCCGGCCATTAACAAACATCGTCGGGGTGCCATCGACGCCGAGCGAGTCGCCTTCCTTCATCGAGGCGCGCACCGCGTCCTCTTTTTGCGCCTTCATGCAGCTTTGCAACTGTTCTGAATTGACCTTGAATTTCGAGCCCTCATTCAGGCTGATTCGGTCAAGCGCAGCAAATTGGTTCGGGAGCCCCTTTTCCGAATTCACCGCCGACTGATTGCCATGGATGTAATCAGCGAAATCCCAATACGCTTCGTTGCTCTGCGCCGCTAGGCAATTCGCATCGACCGCAGCGTGAATTGCCCACGGATGTATTTCGGACAGCGGAAAATCCTTGTAGATGAACGCCACCCGGTCGCCATACTCTTTCAGCATTTCGGGAAAGAGCGTCTGGTGAGCGCGCGAGCAAAACGGGCATTCAAAGTCATCAAAGTTCACGACCACGACTTTGGCATTCGGATTTCCCCGCACCGGCCGCCCCTTCACGTCGATCTTCTTCATCTTCTCAACGTATGGATCCTTGGTCAGGTCGATTTTGCTCATACGGATCAATGTCTTTTGGTCCTTCGACACCAGAAATTCGTAGGTCTTCTTTTTGCCCTCGCCATCAAGGGTGACTGTGACGCCGTCATAGTTCGCGAACTCACTCGCGTGTAGCGGCGAGACAGCTACATTCACCGTGTCTGGAAGCTCATATGACGCCCGCAACTGGCGCTCGATACGTTGCGCGAGTTCAGGTTGCGAAAGCTGCGCCGAGCAGCAAACCGTTGCGAGACAAAGGAACAGCAAAGTGCGTTTCGTGGAAATCAAGAAAACCGCCTGAATATTGGGGAGATAATGCGAATTATCTCACAGCGGCAGGAGACGGATGGTCAACGGGAAGCACCCTAGGCGCCAGCTTCCTACCCGGCACGCACGATCTGCTCAGGCGTGAGTAGCGCATTCATCGATCCGGAGCGAAAACCTTCCAGGTCGAGCGTCACAAACTTAAATCCCAGCGCTTTGAAGATGCGAGCAAACTCGGTTGCCATCTCTCCCGTGAGAGCCCGCGGCATCTCTTCTCGCGCAATCTCAATTCGCGCAATATCGCCATGGTGCCGCACCCGGAATTGCCGGAATCCAAGCCGCCGCAGCGCATCTTCGCCTTGCTCCACAGCCAAAAGCGCTTCGGGGGTCACCTCCCGTCCGTACTCAATTCGCGATGACAAACATGCCGATGCGGGCTTGTCCCAGATGCGTAGCCCCGCTTCTCGCGCCAGTTCCCGGATTTCCTCTTTTCCAAGTCCTGCGTTCAAAAGAGGCGCTACAACTTTATGACGGGCCGCCGCAACTTGACCGGGCCGGAAGTCGCTCTTGTCATCGAGATTCACACCGTACGCGATGGTCTCGAACTCATGTGCTGCGGCGAATTCCTCCATCACAGAGAAAAGCTCGTCTTTGCAGTGAAAACAGCGGGAAGCATCATTGCGAACATATTCCGGCCGGCTGAGTTCTTGAGTGCGAATGATCTCAAGCGGAATCTCCTGCTCACGCGCGAAGGCAACCGCATCTTCCAAGTGAAAGCGCGCCAGGCTCGCAGAATCGGCAATGACCGCCAGCATATTTTCGCCGAGTGCCTGATGAGCAGCCCAGGCCAGAAATGCAGAATCGGTCCCGCCGGAGTACGCAATCAGCGTCCGCCCAAGCGGCTTCAGTTCGGCTTCCAGCGCCGCGCGTTTTGCCCCGAGCTGATGCGAAATCGCCATGGGAATATGTTATGCCGAAATCGTGTCGACTGCGTAACACTTCAACCCTGCCACGGACTGCACGGACGCTCACAGATCTTTTCTTCTTTGAATCCGTGTTCATCCGTGTAAATCCGCGCCGAAAAGAAGTTTCTTAAAACAGCCGTTCCGTCCGCCTCACTCTGTGGTAGTTCTCCGTGTAACCCAGTGTCCTCTGTGGTAGGGCCTTTTAAAGGCAGAGCACAAAGTTCACAAAGCACGACCACAGAGACATCCAATAAATCCGTGTTCATCCGCGTAAATCCGTGGCGAAAAGAAGTTTTCTCAGAACAGCCGCTCCGTCCGCCTCAGGTTCCCGAACGATCCCACATTTGCCAGCGAAAACGTGAACCGGTACTGATTTTCATTCCGCACCGAAGCCAGGGCAAACCGCCGGTACTCAACATTCATTCCGCAGCAGTCCCAGTTATAACCGAGCTGCACCGACCCGTACTGCACCTGCCCCAGTTCCGCATCAAAGCCGAGGTTCGTCGCCCCGCTGAAGCCGCGTTTGCTGGCGCTGCCATAGCCAAGCACTGTCCGAAACTGATTGAACTTCTGCGCGACTGGTGCAGCATTCGTGTTTGTAATCTCTCTAGGCACATGCAGAAAGGCGTCCCCCGCACCCACAGTGAACAGCCCGAAATGGTAGTTGAACAGAAATGTGCTTGAATTCACGCGGCCGGCAAAAAAGTCGTAGTCCGCGTCCCATTCAAGGTCGCTGTTGGTGGTTGTGCCAAGTCTCAGCCTCGAAATCAAGGGTGAGAGGTGCCGCGCTTCAGTGAGAAACGCAATTCCCGTCAGATCAATCGTGCTGGTGAAGACGTTCGTCCTGCCGGGGACGAGCGCGCCCCCGAACGTCGGATCAATAAAATACTTTTGTGCCAGCTCCCAGCTCAAAATCTCCCGCGTCTGCGGCCGCTTTTGACACTGCGGTTGCGAGCTCTGGCCTGGACCACGCTGCCAGGGAATGCGGCTGGGCATTGGAGCCGCTCCTACCATGAGGGCCGGCATTCCCGCAGCTTCGCACTTCTCCGGCTCGGTCGAGCTCCGCTTCGCATACAAGTGGTTCACGATCGCGTACTCGACCTCATTCGTGTCGCTCAGAATGTCCCGCTCGTCGAACCGCAGAATCCGCGAAAAACTGTCAACTCCGGTTACGTAGTCATAAACAATGCGCGGTTCGATTACGTGCTTCCACTTGCGTCCGAAAATTTCTCCATCAAACACGCGGTCAAGCGCCGGCGGGCGCAACTCAAATGAGCCCTCAAGCGATCGCCTGTTCAGCGTGTCTGAGACCGGAACACCCACCTGAGTCAAGACCGTCGTATGGGTTGGGATCAGTTGCTGCGTATAGATCGTGTCGCGAAGCGAGAGTTGCGGCCGAAAACTCCAGCCATGCAGGTGTAAAGGAAGTGAAACCGACGGATTGAAATCGAATCGTCCGAGGAGCGGAGCGGTACTGAACCCGGGTTCGCTCCGCGAAAGCCCTTCCGCATCGGCGTCAAAGCTGCCATAGAACGGCGTCGGCCCAAGCTGCTCGTCGACGGTGCCGGCCTCAAACCCAGGCGCATGCAGAATCGTGATCACGTCCCCCGGTTTCGTGCTTTGGAAGTTCTGATAGCGGCTGGTGCTCGCGTTCAGGAAGAGCTTTCCCGAGGTGTTCGACAGAAAGGCCCGTGACTGCACTTCGGAATTGACCGCCTGCGTAAATACGTCGCTAAACGCGAGCCGGAACACATACGAGCTCAGATAGTCGATATTCGCCACGCTGCGGAAGTTATGAGCGAAAACACCTTCACTGTCCAGCCTGGCTTCCGTCCCCCCCTGGTTCGCGCCATTCAGCCCACGATCAAAAACACTGAAATAAGTCAGATCGATATACGATTTTTCCGTCGGCTGCGCACGAAACTCCCCATCTGGCGCCCATCCGCGCTTCGAATAGTATTCAGCTCCGGCAGTCAGGTCCATGCTGCGATTGATTGCCCAAAAGACTGACTCACCCACCGTGTTGCCGCGCACCGAAGATCGACCAATGCTCGGAATCAGAAATCCCGTTTGCCGCGGCGTCTTCTGCACCGGATGCGTTGCGAAAGGAAAATACAGAATCGGTATTCCCTCAAGCCGGAAATTGCTGTGGTAGATTGTTGCCCGGCCCCCAACGTCCACATTCAGGCGATGCGCTGCAAACTCCCACTTAGGGCGAGGCAACTCGCATGTCGTAACAGTTCCGTCGATAACCGTATAGTGGTCCGGGCTCGTTTTTTCTATAATCCTGCCGCTAAAGAAAAACGGACTCGAAGTGCTGAAAATATTTCGCCGGGTACGGAGCCGGAATCCCACGCTTCCGTGCGCGTTTTCGAATCTTCCGGTCTCATCCTGCAGGTTGTATTTTGCGCGGCTGGCCTCGATATGTTCGTTGTTCGGCCCGCCTTCGAGCACCAGATTTCCTTCCGCCTCCACCTGCCCGCTATCCTGGTTGTAGCTGGCTTGATCCGCGAAAAATGTGTAACTTCCGTAGTCGATCCGCACTTTACCTTTCAGGGTGTACTGCGGACCATTTTTTTCCTGTTCAATCGCCTGGATTGTGACCGGCACCGAACCGCCCGACGGCGCGCCGGACGCCCCTCGATCAGCGGGAAGCAACTGGCTGGTAACTAGAGGAGGGTTCGCCAGCAGATGACAAAGCACCGCCGCCGTGATAAGCAATCGAAGAGGGACCATTTGCAGCGAGTAACGCCGGACGACCGTATGCCTCTGCGCGAAGTTAGCACGTTCCTATGTGCCGGGCAAAGCACGCCTTGATTGTGATGCACGAACCGCATGAATTCGCCTGAAGGCCAACCCGAACCCGAACCTGCTGATAACAAGCTTTATTTCGACCCTGAAGCCGTGGACGCAAGCGAACAATTCTTTTCCGCCAGCCTGGAGTCGGTAGCCGCCCGGCCATCGTTCGAAGTGGAACAAGCCGAGGATATTGCTCCCAATTCCGGCCAGGACTTAGGCAGACCGACTTCCCCGCCCGACAAATTAGCAGACGTCGGGGGACGGGCGTCCTCGCCCGCCCTGAACGAAGTCTTTGGACCTGAATCCTCCCGGTCAGAGAACACCAACACAGATCAAGATGCACATTCGTCAGACTCCGCACTCCCCTCCGACTGGCGCGACGTGGTCAGCGCCAAAGTCAAGCAGTACAAGACGCTGAAACCACGCAAGGAACGCTACCCATCACTGCAACTGCAGTTCGACTCCGGCCCCTCCTGGAAGTATGAATCTGCCTCTCGCGCGCACGCAGAAACCGTAACTTCATTTCTCGCACAACCCGAGCCACCGCCCGTCTGCGAGCCGGAACGGCCAGCTTTCATCCACCCGACCACCGACTCTACCGCTCGCGTTCTCGAATTCCCTCGTCCGGGCATGTTGCCTTTCAATCGTGACGAACTGGCCGAGCCTCTTGTTGATCGGCCGCGAATCCTCGAAGCGCCCGAGCTCCAGCCGCCACCGCCTGCTCTCGGTGGAATCTTGATCGAACCCGTCCATGAGCCCGAACCCGAACGCCAGCCCGGCATCGACATGCCGCTGAACACGGCAAGCATTTCCAGGCGGACCTTCGCAGCGGCGGTCGACGCGGTGTTAATTTCCTCCGCTCTGGGGATATTTGGCTACATGTTCCTGCGGTTCAATACCGCACTTCCGCAGCCTCGAGGACTCGTCGGAATAGCTGCTGCCTTAGCCGGAATTCTGTGGTTTGCCTATCAATACGCGTTCTTGACCTACTGTGGAACGACGCCGGGTCTGCGCGTGACACGCCTTTGCCTGAAACGCTTTGATGGGACTTCGGTGCCGAAAGGGCTTCGCCGCGGCCGAGTGCTGGCTTCGCTTCTATCGTGTGTATCACTCGGACTCGGTTACGCCTGGTGCTTTTTCGATGAAGACGAACTCTCCTGGCACGACCGCATCACCAAGACCCATCTGGCGCCGAAGTAGTTATACCGCGGTTCGCGATTCCTGGCTGAGCGTTGCTGCCCTTCATGCCTCGAAGCCCGGTTTCCTCTGTGTGTTTTTACTCTGTGTAACTCCGTGTCCTCTGTGGTCGATCTTTCCATTTGTACGGGTGCCCCGTCCTTGTCTCGCAATTTGTGCGAGACAGGGCGGTCCGTGGACTTAGATATAAAGCGGCTGCCCCACGCTTCGCGATTTTCGAAGGGTGGGAACTGCGGAGGCTGAAAGCTTGGTTGCCGAGACACTCATCCGAACTTTGCTAACATCAATCCGTGCCCTCAACTTCCCCCGTTCGCGTGCGCTTCGCGCCATCTCCAACCGGACACCTCCACGTCGGCAATGCCCGCACTGCGCTCTTCAACTGGCTCTTCGCCCGCCAGAAGAATGGCACCATGATCCTCCGCATCGAGGATACCGACCTCGACCGCAGTGAAGCCCGCTTCGAAGATCAGCTCATCGGCGATCTCAAGTGGCTCGGCCTCGACTGGGACGAGGGTCCCGACGTCGGCGGAGCATATGGCCCTTATCGCCAGTCCGACCGCCTGGAAATCTACCGCGCCCACGCCGAGCGCCTGCTGAACGAGCACAAAGCTTACTTATGTTTTTGTACTGAAGAAGAACTCCAGAAAGAACGCGACCGCGCCACCGCCGAGCACCGCCAGCCGATCTACTCCGGCAAGTGCCGCGCCATCGATCCCGCCGAAGCCCAGCGGCGCCGGGTTAACAACGAGCCATGCGCAATCCGCCTCCGCATACCCGAACACCCGATTCGCTTCCACGACATCGTCCACGGCGAAGTCGAATTCTCAAATGAAGTCGTCAGCGATCCCATCATCCTGCGCTCCTCCGGCATGCCGGTCTACAACTACGTAGTCGTGATCGACGACGCGCTGATGAAGATCACCCACGTCATTCGCGGCGACGACCATCTCTCGAACACGCCCAAGCAGGTCGCGCTGTACGAGGCACTCGGCTGGCCCGTGCCCGAGTTCGCGCATCTCTCCACCATCCTCGGAGCCGACCGCGAGCGTCTGTCGAAACGTCACGGCGCAACCTCGATTGCTAACTTCCGCGACATGGGAGTCCTTCCCGAAGCCCTGACGAATTATCTGGCGCTACTCGGCTGGGCGCCGCCCGGTGGCACGCGGGAAATTTTCTCCCGGGATGAGTTGGTCAAGGAATTCTCACTGGAGCGCGTCACGCCCTCGCCCGCTGTCTTCGACATGGAAAAGCTGTACTGGCTCAACCGCCACTACATCAAACACAGCCGGCGGGACCGAATCGAAAAACTCGCAGCCCCGTATTTTTCGCAGGCGATTGGAAAC
>DAIPJJ010000271.1:0-4076 GCA_036770325.1 Terriglobales bacterium | reverse complement strand
CGTAACCAGCGTGATGAGTACAGTGACAACAACGCACGTACAACATGACCACAGCGATTGGAACATATCCTGGGCCAAGCCTTGCGCAAGCGGCGACCTCGCGAAAATAGGAACCCAGTGCTCTGGATTGGTCTTCATCAGCGCGAACATTGTGACGGAGGCTGTAGTGCCGGCGAGTAGGCCCAGAAACCCAGCCCATCGAGTGACCCGCTTCCACAACATGCCAAGAACTACAGTGCCGAACAGAGGTGCGATGAAGAACCCGAACAGCGCCTGCACGTAGTCCATGATGCTGGCGAAATTCATTACCAGATACGCGGTTCCGATGCTGATAAACAGACCGATAATCGTGCACCACCGGCCCATGGAGACGTAGTGCTTGTCGGGCGCGGTCTTGTAGATGTAAGGACGCCAAATATCGTAGGTCCACACCGTGGCGAAGGCACTCACGTTACCCGCCATGCCTGCCATGAAACCGGCAACCAGAGCGGTGATGCCCAAGCCGAGCAAACCGGGGCCGCAATAGCGAGCGAGCATGAGGGGCAGAACTTCGTTAAAGCTGTGCTGGCCGGGTGCCAGATTGCTTGCGGGAACCAGATGCATTGGCAACACGGCAAGTCCGAGCAATCCGGGAAGAATGACGATCAAGGGCACCGCCATCTTGAAAAATGACCCGATGATCGGCGCCATCTTCGCCGAGCGAATGTCCTTTGCCGAAAGCACACGCTGAACGACCAGGAAGTCCGTCGTCCAATAGCCCATCGATTGCACCGCACCAAGTCCGAACACAATTCCGATCCAGTTAATGCCCATCGGGTTGTGTGAGAACGAGCCGAGCGGCGCCCACATATGTGTAAAGTCCTGACCGGGAAAATTCTGGTGAATTCGCGCAACCATGCCACTCCATCCGCCGGTCTCGATCATGCCGACAATTGGAATCAGCAGCGCGCCGAACCAGATCAGGAAGAACTGCAAAACTTCGTTGAAGATCGCCGAGAACAATCCGCCTGCGGCGACATAGACTCCGACTGTTAATGATGAAACCCAAATGCTGAAATTGATGTCCCAGCCGAGCACGACCTTCATGACCACGGCCATGGCGTACATGTTCACGCCGGACATCAGGATGGTCATGATCGCGAAGGTAATCGCGCTCAGGCCCGCTGCCTCGGTCCCGTAGCGTAACTTCAGATATCCCGGCACGGAATGGGTCTTCGAGATGTAATAGAACGGCATCATCACAAGGCCAAGGAAAACCATTGCAGGAATGGCCCCAATCCAGTACCAGTGGGCGGCCATAATGCCGTATTGATAAGCCGATCCAGCCCAGCCGAGCAGTTCAAGCGAGCCGAGATTAGCGGAGACGAATGCGAGGCCGGCAACCCACGCCGTCATTTCGCGGCCGGCGAGAAAGAAATCTTCGCCGGTGTTGGCGAATTTCTTGAGGTAAAAGCCGATCACCAGCACGAGCGCGAAGTAGATGGCGATGATCGCGAGATCGACGCCGGAGAGCCGAACCAACCGTTCTGTTACGAACATCGCGAGGACTGTATTCATTTCAATCCTTTGCTCGGGCGCAATTGCGCCGGCGTGGAAAATTTTCGGAATGCCCTAGCGAACTGAAAATCGAAAAACGGTCACGCGGTGAAACTTTTGTCCCGGCTTCAATTCGGTAGTCGGAAACTTCGGGTGATTCGGCGAGTCCGGAAAGTGCTGGGTTTCGAGACACAGCGCGCCACGGTGCGGGTAGGCGATACCATCCTTGCCCTTAACCGTACCGTCCAGGAAATTGCCGGTATAGAACTGCACGCCGGGCTGGTCGGTAAGAACGGTGAGCACGCGTCCGCTCGAAGGCTCGTACACTTCTGCGGCTTCGGCAAACTTTCCACCATTGTCGAGGACCCAATTGTGATCGTAGCCGTGGCCTTTTTTGAGCTGGTCGTTGTCGCTGTCGATTCGCGCGCCGACTGCCGTGGCTTTCCGGAAGTCGAACGGCGTGCCCGCAACCGGGGCAAGTTCTCCGGTCGGAATCAGAGTGTCACTTACAGGCGTAAAGTGGCTGGCGTTGATCTTGACGAGGTTTTTGAGAATGTCGCCGTTACCCTGGCCAGCGAGGTTGAAATAAGAGTGGTTGGTGAGATTCAGAACCGTGTCTTTGTCGGTAGTGGCTGAGTAGTCGATCTTGAGCTCTTTGCCGACCAGCGTGTATCGAACAACCGCGGTCAGCGTCCCGGGGAAGCCGTTCTCGCCGTCAGGACTGACATAGGTCAGTTCAACGCCATGCGGTATTTCTTTGCCTTTCCAGACGACTTTATCGAATCCATGCGGGCCGCTGTGCAGAGTGTTGGGCCCGTCATTCACCGGCGTGTGGTAGGTCTTGCCGTCGAGCTTGAACTGAGCGTTGCCGATTCGGTTGGCATACCGGCCGATCAGGGCCCCGAAGAATGCAGGATTGGGCTTCTCGCCGCCAGTGTAGCCATCGAGCGTGTCGAAGCCGAGGACAACATCGGCGACTTTGCCACTCTTATCCGGAACCTTCAGCGATTGAACGATTCCGCCGTAAGTCATGATGCGGGCTTCGATCTGGCCGCTCTTGAGAGTGTAGATATCGACGGCGGTTCCGTCGGGAGCCTTGCCGAATGCCTCTTTAGTGACCTGGCCTTGCATTTCGGACACGATAGTTACCAGCGCAAGCACGAGAGCGAAAACCCTCATTCGCGCGACCTCCGTTAGATTTGATTCGATCCCGCAACAAAAAGCTAAGGACGAATGATGCGCTGCATTATCTCTGATCGAAGCTGCGTTGTAAATGCGCTGCCTGATTCACGGGAACGTTTTTCTTTGTAACTTCGCGCTGAAGCTACCGGGCGGAGACCATCGCCTCGGCATGCGCCCCGTCAGCCGGCGAACAGATATAAATTTCGGGCGAGATTCCGGTCCGCGCACGGTAGCGCTCGGCGATCTTGTCACGAAAATTTGACGAATGGGCTGACTCGACCAGATTGACCGTGCAGCCGCCGAAGCCTCCGCCCGTCATTCTTCCGCCGTAATACCCTGAGAGGCCTTCCGCGGCTTCGACCATAATGTCAAGTTCGCGGCAGCTAATCTCGTAGAGATCGCGCATGCTGACATGAGATTCGCGCATGAGCTCGCCAACGGCTGAAAGATTGCCTTTACGGAATTCCCGGGCCGCACTCAGCACGCGCGCATTTTCCTCGACCACGTGCAAACAGCGTTTATAGACAACCGGAGGCATATCGGCCTTTTTTGCCATCAACTGCTCAAGCGAAACATCGCGCAGCGCCGAAATGCCCGGATACGATTTGGAAAGAACCTCAACCCCCTGTTCGCACTCCCGCCGCCGCTGGTTGTACTCGCCGCCGGCATGCTCGTGCTTCACCATTGTGTTGCAAATCACCAGCTTCACCGACCCGGGAATTGGCACCAACTCGAATCCGAGCGAGCGGCAGTCGAGAAGCACCGCGTTGCCTTCGCGCCCGAAGCAGGAAACAAACTGGTCCATGATGCCCACGCGGGCGCCAATAAACTCGTTTTCTGCTCTCTGACACAGGCGGGCAATTTCCTTGGGCGAAATTTCACATTGTGTGAGACTGAGCAGCGCCAATGCAGCCACAACTTCCAGTGCGGCAGACGAACTCAACCCAGCGCCGATCGGCACCTCACCGTGAATAAGCAGGTCTGCGCCACCCAACCTGCACCCGCTTCGCACCAGCTCTTTCGCAACTCCAATGATGTAATCGCACCAGGCGCCCTGCTTGTGGGCCGGCAAGGTTGTGACATCCACCTCGAAACTTCCCTCGAATTCGGTGGAGCGGATGACCAGCTTTTGGTCGGAACGCGGCGAGATTGCAGCCTGCGTAAAAAAGCCTATGGCGCTGGGAAGAACGAAGCCGTCGTTGTAGTCGGTGTGCTCGCCGATTAAGTTCACGCGTCCGGGAGCGCTGAATACCTGGGCCTGACTTTTAAACTGCTTCTGAAAACGCTCTGCTAGCTCGACGGCGTTCATTGAGTATCGGTATTGTAATGGAGTTGCTGGATGTGAGAGAACCATAAAG
>DAIPJJ010000270.1:0-4078 GCA_036770325.1 Terriglobales bacterium | reverse complement strand
TTCTCAGCGAACTCGTGGTTTTAGCTCTGCGATCTCTGCGGTTAAAAGCTTTTTGCTGATTGCTGCAAAAGCCTTTAACCGCAAAGAGCGCAAAGTTTGGCATAAAGGGCGCAGAGCTTAACACAAGATCGCAGAGAAAATCATTCAAAGTCACGCATTCCGGAGCTGATATGCGTTTACGCATCCATTGGCCGTGTCATACCATCCTGTTCAGTTCGGCATCATAAAGAAGGCACTATGAACTGCTACGCAGCCTTAAGTCGAACAACTCTTCTCCTGATCACGCTATTAGCGGTCCCAATGTGGCCGGTTACCCCGACCACACCTCAGCTTCCGCCACCGGGCAAGCCCAGCATGTCGCGCGAGGACCAGGAGAAGCTCGGGCTCCAAGCCGCCACCGAAGTCTATAAGCAGATGCCGGTGCTGCCGGATTCGAGTCCGATCACGCAATACGTGCAGCAGCTCGGGGCGAGGCTGGTGAAGCAAATCCCGCGGGACGTGTCGTGGCCTTATCAGTTTCACGTCGTGCAGCAAAAGGAGATCAACGCTTTCGCCCTGCCGGGCGGGCCAATGTTCATCAATGTGGGTACGATTACTTCGGCCGAAAACGAGGTCCAACTCGCTGGAGTCATGGCGCACGAGATGTCGCACATTTATATGCAGCACACGGCAAAGAGCGTGCCCAGGCAGAACCTGCAGGGAATTATCGGCGCCGTTGGCGGTGTGCTGGGCGGTATTCTGGGCGGCCCCGCCGGTACGATCGCGAAAGTTGGCGCCGCAGGAGCTGGAGTCTTCCTGCTGAAGTACTCACGCGCGGATGAAGCCGAAGCCGACTCCGTAGGCGCAATCATCATGTACAAGGCCGGATACAATCCGATCGAGTTGGCGAATTTCTTTGAAACGCTCAACAAGCAGGGCGGTTCTCCTCCTCAGTTTTTAAGCGACCATCCGAATCCCGGCAACCGCACGGAGGCGATTCAGAAAGAAATTCAGGACTGGCCGACGAAACAGTATCGCAATGACAATCAGCAATTTTCAGCCGCGAAGAAGCAGGCCACAGAAGTGCGCGCTTACACGGCACAGGAAATTTCGGATGGTGCGAAGCAGGGTGTGTGGGCGCGAGAGAACATGAAGAACGGAGCCGTGCCAGCCAACGCGCGGGCTGACATTGAAAAAGCTGCAAATGCCGGTGCGATCACGAACGTCAGCTTCGAGCAGGTGAGGCCGAGCGATCAATTCACTGAACTTCACCGGATGGGCGTCGGGATCTCCTATCCTTCGAACTGGATCACGGCTTCTGGCCAAAATTCCATCACCATCGCACCGAAGGCAGGTGTGGGCGAAAACGCGATCGCTTATGGCGTGGTCGTTAGCGGTGCGCAGGATGCGAACGCCTCGTCGCTCGATCAAGCCGCGCAGGATCTGATCCAGAATCTGCAACAAACCAACCCCGGACTGCACCAGAGCGGTGAGATTCGCCACGAAACCGCAGGCGGCAAAGATGCGCGGTCCGCCGATCTGACGGGCGATTCTCCATTGCAGCAGGATGGAAAAGCGCTTCCCGAACATGACTGGTTGGTGGTCACGCAAGGATCGGGCGGGAGCTATGTCTATGTGATTTTCATTGCGCCGGAAAGGGATTTCGCAACGCTAAAACCGACATATCAGAAAATGCTGGATAGCTTGCAGCTCGAGTAGTTAAGCTGGGGAATTCGAGTTCCCACTTAGGAATACCGCCGAGATGGGAGTACCAGACGCTCTCAGCGATACGCTTCGCGCCTATGCAGGACGCCGGTAATTGCGATTGCGTTCTCTCTCTGAATATCGAAGAACACCCGGTAATCGCCGCAACGCAAGCGAAACCCGGTGAATGGTGGCTTAAGCTTTTTAACGTCGCCCGATCGCGTTGAAATGTAGTGATCGAGACAATAAAGGACTTGCAGTGCGTTTTCGCGATCGATGGCTCGCAAATTAGAGCGGGCTTCGGGCGACCACGTGACGGAGACGCGCCTATGGGAGGCTTCTTCCGTCACTTCTTCAAACCGAATTCCTGCCTGATGTTTTCGTGACTTACTCCCTTACCCCGTGCCAAGCTTGCTCGAGAGCGCTCCAATAACGCCTGTGCTTCTGGCGTTAATTGTTCTTCCTCGGTAGAGACCGAGGATAGCGAATCGGATAGCGGTTCGACCATGACCTGCAGCAAGTTTTTGACCGCAGAGACCTTCTCGTCGGGCAGCATATCCAGAAGGGTGTGGGCGTCGCGGCGTTCAAGATCAGATCGCATTGACTCTATTGTAGTCTGGCATATCTCTGGTGGGGAATAACATTCAGTTCGTTGATCTTAGTTCTACCACCTCTCCGTTCTTCCCGACTAACGCTCTTTCGGCCATGCCAATAAACAGCCCGTGCTCGACCACGCCGGGAATTTCGCGCAGCTTATTGGCGAGTGCCGGCGGATCTGCGATTTCGCCGAACTGGCAATCCAGAATGTGATGGCCTTCGTCAGTGACGTAGGGATTGCCGTAGGCATAGCTTCGCAGAGTGACATGTGCGCCTAACGCCTCGATTTGCGGCTTGATCAAAGATTGTGCAAAGGGTATTACCTCGACCGGCAGCGGAAACTTTCCCAGCCTTTTTACTTTCTTCCCTGAATCAGCAATAACTACAAAACGTCGAGATACAGAGGCGATGACTTTCTCGCGTAGAAAAGCCCCGCCGCCACCTTTAATCAAATTGAGTTGAGGGTCGATCTCGTCCGCGCCATCGATATCGATGTCAATTTGGGGGTGCTCTTCGAGCGTGGTCAGTGGAATGCCTAGTTGTTCAGCAAGCTCCTTCGTCTTCTTCGAAGTGGGGATGCCCCGTATTTTCAGGCCAGCTTTCACTCGTTCCGCAAGGAACCTGACGGCGTACTCGGCGGTAGAACCCGAGCCCAAGCCTACGATGCTGTCCGATTGCACAAGTTCGACGGCAGCGCGCGCCGCGGTTTGCTTTTCCTGATCTCGCGGTTTCAGGTCGTTTGCGCCCGAGGTCATGTTGTCGTGAGCAAGCTGATGTGAAAAGACATTGTAGAGTGGTCAGTGGTCAGTGACTAGTGGTTCGTAGCAAGGGGTTTGCTGGCCACCGACTACTAGCCACTGACCACTGCACCTATGCCCTCGCGCTCCATCCTGCAATCTGCGGCGAGCCATGGTGCAGGGCATACAGGACAAGCTCAACCCGGCTGGAGATGCCCAGTTTCTCGAAGATCCGAAACAAATATTTTTTCACCGTATGCTCACTGAGGCCAAGCTCATTGGCGACGTCGCGGTTTGACAAGCCATCCGTCACAAGAGCTACTACCTGCTCCTCGCGCGAAGTGAGCAAGCATTCGCCAGTCGCGCCGATCACTCGCATCGACCCCAACTGGCAAACTGAGTCCAATAAGTAATTCAGTTGCTGGTGAGTGGCGAATATCTCGCCCCGATGTACCCTGGCGATGCATTCGCAAAACAACTGGAACGACGAGTCTGCCAGGCAAAACAGGCCGCGTGCTCCGGATCGAAAAGCTTGTACCGCCAACTCGCGGCTTTCAAGGTCCATAAGGCAGACCTTCGGAACTTCTGGATGCATCAGGTGAAGCGTGCGGAATGCGTTCAGGTCAGGGACGGCGGAATATGGGCCGACGCAACTGATTACGGCAACATCCACGCGCTCGCTTTCGAGCAGTTCCAAAATAGGAACGACTTCGCTCGGACAGCTTTGCACAGCAAATCCCTGGTGACGTAGTGAATCGGCAAGGAGCTGGTTTTCCATCTGTTTGGAGTCGGCTAGCAATATCTTCATTGCGGCTGGCGAAGAAGCGCTTTCAGTGGTCATTAATAACCCCACGCGAAGAATTCTGGGATGTTGTCAGACGACTCTATCTGGTTCCGAACGACAATTTCAGTGACCAGAGAACATGGAATTCAAGATTCGCCTGTGGAAAACCTCGACAGGTCCAGCCTGAGCTCTTCTGGCGTTAGAGCATTGACCCCGCCTTCACAGCAGCCCTAGCTACTTTCGTGCCCTGTACTTTCCACGGCTTGTTGAGCGGATT
>DAIPJJ010000121.1:0-13661 GCA_036770325.1 Terriglobales bacterium | reverse complement strand
AATGCTGACGGCTGAGTGCTGAAGGCTGATTTTTGGTCGGGACGGGCAGATTTGACGAGCCGAGCGTCGCTTCGCGACTCCCCTCGCATGCTTTTTCTGGTGCGCTTCGCGCAATGAATTGGGGTGCATCGTGGGTCGGCAGTTCAGGTTTACTGAATGCTGACGGCTGAGTGCTGAAGGCTGATTTTTGGTCGGGACGGGCAGATTTGAACTGCCGACCCCTCGCACCCCAAGCGAGTGCTCTACCAGGCTGAGCCACGTCCCGACTGGGTTCGAACCGGCGTTCGAACGGGGTTAACTAGAAAATTCTACACCAGCACCGTGGAAGAGCGGCGCTTCAGCGCCGCGTTGCGACGAATTCATACCATACGCGGCCCTCAAGGGCCGCTCTTCCACCATCTTCTAACTACGACGACGTCTGCTTGTACGAGCTTCTTCCATCAGCGCAAATTGAATTCTCTTCTCCACCGGATCGATGCGATCCACAATCATTGGGGTGGGCCCGGGCATGTGTCTGGCTTTGACTTCAGTTCAGGCATGAACCTGAAATCTTCAGGCACTATTAACTTGGCCTGAAACTTCATCCAGCGTATCCAGTCCGAGCCTGGCATCAAGTCATAGGAGATCACGCTGATTACCATCTTTCCCGTTCTAACTTGATTCAATGCGGCAAGATACTCCTCGCCTGCACGGTCGGGATCCGGAGCAGTGTAAGGTCACAATGCATGATCTAGTTTCGGCGACAACTTGTCGTAATCATCCTTGCTTAGAAGAAACCGCATTTCATGAGGATAGCTAAGCAGTGCCTTAGCGCTTTCACCGTAAGTTGCGCCGAGGGTCTGCAGAGGATTGAACCGGAGTGGCGGGTTAACTGGATAGATGTAATCCGGGCCTTTCTTCGAACTCATCGAGGCGGGCTCAATCTCGATATTCCAGAGATTCACATTTTGATTGGGTCTCAGATCTCCGTAGGTCAGGCGAAGCGTGAGCCCACCGCCAATATCCCGATGGAACTCGTCCCCGGCTTGCAGCTCGGCTGTAAGCAAAATAGAGTGGCATTTCTGAGGCGCCCGATCTTTGCCGGCGCCTAGACATGCCAATAAGGACGCGACTAAGACCAATTTCTGATTCATCTCTGAGGCGAATTCTAACGCCGTTCACCTCTTTTTCCGTTTAGGTTTTTCTTCGAACAACGCGAACTGAATTTTCTTGTCGACTGGATCGATGCGGTCGACGAGGACTCTGACTTGCTGTCCAAGCCTGAAGATACGGCGGGAGCGCTGGCCGATGATCTCGCGCGTGTTCTCGTGGAAGGTGTAGCGATCGTCGTCTAGCGTGTTGAGCGGGACGAGGCCCTCGACGAAGAGATCGGTGAGTTCGACGAAGAAGCCGAATTTGGTCACGCTGACGATGAGGCCATCGAAGTCTTCGCCGATACGGTCCTGCATGAATTTGGCTTTTTTCCATTCCATTAGTTCGCGTTCGGCGTCATCGGCGCGGCGCTCTGATTGGCTGGATTCTTCGGCGATGGCGTGGAGTTCGTCGAGCGGAATGGGTCCGTCGTTCAGGTGGATGGGCTCGCGTTCGCGCCGTTTGGACCAGGGGGAAGCGGTGGTTTTGGGCCTGTGGCCCTCACGGGCTAAAGCCCGGAAGTTCAAGGCCGCGCTTTCGGCACGACCAAAGTCGTGCCCTTCCCGGTCGTGCTCTACGCGTGTGTGCTCAGCGAGCTCGTGCTGTACCTGCTCTTGCGCCGACGTGGAGCGGCGATTCAGTGCCGCGTCGTCGTGCGACCCGCGTTTGACTTCAGATGCTGAGGAGGCGCTACCCACCGGAACTTCGCCATCCCATTTCTCCGCTGATTCATCGAGCACCTGCTTCAAAATCCTGTGCACGATTAAGTCGGGATAGCGGCGAATTGGCGATGTGAAGTGCGTGTAGGTTGTCGCAGCCAAAGCGAAGTGACCGAGGTTGTCCTCCGAGTAGCGGGCTTGTTTAAGAGAACGCAGCATTAAGTAGGAGAGGATCCGCTCCTCCGGCTTGCCGGCGATTTTTTGCGTGAGCTTCTGATACATCCGCGGCGTGATATGGACTTCTTTTGGAATTTCATGTTCGCGCGCGCGTTTTCCGGTTCCATAGCTCGCGCGGCGATCGGTTTTGAACTGCATGCGCTGGATCGGCAGCGCGCCGACACCCAGCGAATAGCCAAATGTCGCCGCGATTACTTCGAAGTCGTAAACGCGCTTGGCGTCAGGCTTCTCGTGAACCCGATAAAGCGACGGAATTGCTTTGGATTCCAGATATCCGGCGACGCACTCGTTCGCAGAAAGCATGAATTCTTCAATGATGCGGTGAGCGATGTTGCGCTCGGAACGCGCGATGCTCTTCATCAGGCCGAACTCGTCGAATTCGATCACCGGCTCGGGAAGATCGAAGTCGATTGAACCGCGGCGTTCCCGCTTGCGGTTCAGGACCATTTCGAGTTCGCGCATGAGTTCAAAATTCTGCACCAGACTCGCATATTGCTTGCGCGCAGAAGCGTCGCCTTCGAGGACTGCATTTACTGCCCTATAAGTCATGCGCTCGGCGGAGCGGATAACGCCCGGACAAATTTCGTAGCCAACGATCTCGCCGCGATTGTCGATTTCCATGATGCAGGACATGACGAGCCGGTCGAGATGCGGGCGCAGGCTGCAAATATCGGTTGAGAGTTCGAGCGGCAGCATGGGCACAGCACGGTCGGGGAAGTAGACGCTCGTGCCACGCAGGCGCGCTTCCTGGTCGAGCGCAGAATCAGGCGTGACGTATTGCGCGACATCTGCAATGTGGACCTGCAACTCGAAGTTGCCGCTTTCGAGTCGCCGCACGAGAACCGCGTCATCGAAGTCGCGAGCGGTCTCTCCGTCGATGGTTACGATGGGCAGGTCGCGGAAGTCGCGCCGCTTGCGGAGTTCAGCGGAAGAGATGATCGACTGAATTGATTCGGCTTGGTGCAGCACTTCGTCGGGAAAACGATGTGGCAGGTGATACTTGCGGATGATGATCTCGACATCGACACCGAAATCACCTTCGTAGCCGAGAATCTCGATCACGCGGCCGCGAGGGTTCTGCGTGGATGTAGGCCAGTCGGTGATCTCGACATCAACAACAACGTTTTCGAGATCAGACCAGTCGCGGCGGGCAGCTTCGGAGCCAAGGACGCGGTGTTTGGATTTCCTCTGCGAACTTTGCGTTCTTTGCGGTTTAAGGCTTTCAAAATCTTTAACCGCAGAGATCGCCGAGTTCGCCGAGAAATTCTCCGGATATTCGAGCCCACGGGATATGGTGATCTCGCGTGCGACCTTCTGGTCGATCGGAATTACGTAGTTGTGCCGCGAGCCGTAGTGAAAAATTCCTACTACGCTCGGATGAGCCCGGTGGACGGTGCGCAGGATGCGGCCTTCGGCTTTGCCGTCATCGCGAATTTTGGTGAGCTCGACGAGCACGCGGTCTCCGTGCATGGCAGAGCCGATGGCGTGCGGAGGGATGAAGATGTCGCCTGTCACACGAGATTTCAGATTCCCAGCGGAACTTAAATCGGGGACCACAAAACCGAATCCGTCACGATGCAGGCTGAGTTTCCCGGCGATCAGGTTTTTCCCGACGGCTTTGGGAATCGCGTAACGATCGGAATCAACCTGTGCCAGTTCCCCGCGCGAAAGCAACTTTCGCAATCGCCCGGAAAGTTCCTTGCGCTCATCTCCGTGAAGGCCGAGTTCCCGCACCAGTTGCTTATATCCGGCGCTTTGTTTGGGCTGGCGTCGAATCTTGTTCAGGATGATGGAGTCAGAGAGCATGCGAGCATCGAGCTATGAGCGTTGAGCTATGAGCCACCGCTATTCACCGCTGAGCACGCCGAGACCGCCGAGAATGACGATTGCGTTGACTTCTCTGTGGTTCGGCGTCTTTGCGGTGAACTAGTTTCCCAGCTTCCAGCATATCCAATCCGCGCTTCTAAGGCTTTGCCCTGAATTCTTCCTCGAAACCACCCATAAGTAACCGGAAATGCACAAAGTATTGCTCTTTTCCACATTACAAACACAGTTGGCGAGAGTAGAATTTTGTTGGCCATCCGACTGCGGACTCGGCCCAAACAACATTTTCCTTAGAGGAAAGGATGTCTTCTCACATGTGGAAGCCTACAAATCAGCCCACGGCGCCCGGCGTTCGTCCGACCGAGCCGGAGCGTACCCCAATTTCAGCGCCGAGCGCTCCCGCGGTAACGGAAACGGCCGCCAGTGCTCCGCGAAGCGTTTCGGCAAGCACAGCGGACCAGGCTACCATCGGGAAGTCTCTTGTCATAAAGGGTGAAGTAACCGGGTCCGAATCGCTCTACATCGATGGACGCGTGGAAGGCTCGATCAACCTTGCCGGCAACCGCGTAACGGTTGGACGCAACGGTGTGGTGGCGGCCAACATCAATGCGCGCGAGATTGTTGTCCTCGGAAAAGTTCGCGGCAACCTGACCGCCAGCGATCGCGTGGATATTCGCAGCGATGGTTCGCTCACGGGCGACGTCGTGGCGGCGCGCATCTCGATTGAAGATGGCGCGTTCTTCAAGGGCGGAATCGATATCCGGAAAGCCGGGCAAAAGCCGAACGGCGAAGAAAAATCAGTGGTCGGCTCCACGACGACCGAAGTTGCCGCTGCTCGCGCCTAGCAGCGCTTTGAAGCTTTCTCAAACAGGCGTCCGAAAGGACGCCTGTTTTGTTTGCTTAAACTGACTCCTTCTAAATACGCGATCACCACAAAGGAAGCTGTCTCGATCAGGATTTTGGCTTTTCTTTCTGCGGGTTTGTTGGCACTACCTCAGCGGGATTGACCCAGTTGATCTTAAATGGCCCAATGCCATGGATTTGAAGTATCGTTTCCCCCTTGCACAATGCAAAGTGGCGCATGGTCTTTGGCATCACCATGAAACTGCCGGTATCCATCGGGGTCAATTTGGAGCTGTCGAAAACTTCACCTGTGCCGATTCTGAACGTTCCCTGCAGCACCGTGATGTTCTCGTCGGTTGGATGCCAATGAGGCGGAACTTTCGCGCCATCAGGACAGCGTATGCGAAGTACGAACGGCTTCCCATCAGCGCCGGGATCTCCCGATACACTGGCGTGCTCACAGCCCATAAAACTAGGACTCCATTTGAGCTGGTCAGCGCGCACCAATGCGTGCGCTTGAGCGTTGGATTGACCGTGCGCCGGAACGACCACAAAAGAGATTCCGAGAAACAAGCTGACAATGGACGGAATACACGCCATGTACCGTTTCTTCATAGTTAAATCTCCTTGCGAGCGGCTACAAAGTACCATAACCGCAGCAACGTCACAATGACTGAACCACGGTTGCAGCTCGCGCATGAGAACTCACCTTTACATCGGTCTAGGCAGGCGCCCAGACTTAAGGGCGCTTGTTTTATTTTTGGGGAAAATAGCGCTCCCGAGTGGGCGAATTTACGCGCTCAATTACAGGATTCCCGAAACCCGTCTTTTTCCTCCACAAGCATCCAATTCGAGTGGAGGAAAAAGAAATGGCCCTGTCAGACGTCACTCTGGAAAAGCAACTACCCGGAATACCAGAGGCCTTGCCGCCGCGGACAGATCGCGACGGGAAGGCAATAAAAAACCGGATACTCCTGACAATCCCCGAGGATGAATTCATCGGAATTCGTGCGCTTCTCGAACCGGTCGATCTACCGCAGTACAAGGTCCTTTTCGAGCAGGGCGCGAGAGCCGAACATACGTATTTCCCCAACGAGGGAATGGTCTCATTAGTAGTGTCAGTCAATGACGGACGCAGTGTCGAGGTGGGCATAACCGGAAGCGAAGGAACTGTCGGCGCTCCGCTGGAATTCGGATTCGATCGAGCTTCTATGCGGGCGATTATGCAAGTGCCAGGCAGGGGACTGCGCATTCCCTGTGCCGTACTGGCAGAAAACTTCACCACGGCACCCAATCTGAAAAAATTGATCGAGCAGTACGCTATGCGGCAGCAGCTACAGGTCGCACAATTGGCTGCCTGCAACCGGCTTCATGATATGGACCAGCGCCTGGCCCGCTGGCTGCTGATGTGCCAGGACAAAATTGATTCGGAGAACATCCCGCTGACCCACGAATTTCTAGCCCAGATGCTGGGCTCGGGAAGACCTACCGTCACCATAGCCGCCGGCGTTTTGGAACGGGCCGGGCTGATTGCGAACACTCGGGGCACCGTAAGGATCGTCAACAGGAAGGCGCTCGAAGACGTAGCCTGCGAATGCTACAGAGTGATCCAGAACTACAACGGCTGGCTCAGTTCGAAGTAGCTGTCCCCGTGAATCGTCCCAGGCCCCTGAAGGTGTGCTGGCGTGGCACTCTCAGTTCGTTGTCGAACTGACACTTCTCGCGTTGACAACTAGCCTACGCGCACTGGTCTTTTCCACAGAATCCTTTTATTTGCGCGGGCTTGCAAGAGGAGCACGTTTGCAACGTACGAATGTTCGAAACGAAATAAAGAATGTGACGACAGGTTCCGGCACGCGAACAGATTCGAATGGGAAGCCGGTACAAAACCAAATCCTGAACTCGATTCCGGAAGCAGAGTTGAACCTTGTCCGGCCGTATCTGGAGCCGGTGGAACTTCCCCACCAGCGCATTCTTCACGAAGCCGGCGAAAAAATTGACTTCGCATATTTTCTGAACGATGGTCTGGCCTCGCTGGTCGTTCTAACACGCGACGGGCACAGCGTGGAAGTTGCCATTGTCGGTAGGGAAGGAATCGTCGGAACGCCTCTCGCGGTTGGAATCCATCGCGGGCCTTACCGCAGCATCATTCAAATTCCTGGTTCAGGGCTTCGCATCAGGTCTGAGTTGCTTGAAGATACGATGCGCGAAGCACCCGAACTGCGCCTGATGCTGAACCGCTACGTGCTGGTGCAGGGATTGCAGATCGCGCAGATCGCCGCGTGCAATCGCCTACACGAAATTGAGCAACGCCTCGCGCGCTGGCTGCTCATGTGCCAGGACCGTGTCGGGTCCGACGTGTTGCCGGTCACACATGAATTCCTGGCACAAATGCTTGGTAGCGGACGCCCCAGCGTGAGCCTTGCGGCAGGCATTCTTCAGAAGGCAGGCTTCATCGATAATTTGCGAGGAACTGTGAAGATCGTGAACCGGAAGCAGCTCGAATCGGCGGCATGCGAGTGCTACAAGATCATTCAGCAATTCAACCGAACGCTGGTGGCTAACCAGTAATTCTCATCTGCTTATTGTCATCTGCGCCGCCGCAAGTCGTGGGGCAGCTTCGATTTTGTTACCCAGAGTCCCAATGCGACAACCATCAGCCACGCGGAGCTGATCAATACGAGGGCCTTCAAATCTGCTGCCCGGCTTCCGTTCAGATTTAGAACAGTGGTGAGCTTCCATCCCACAAACGCCGCCACACAAGAAATGCTGAATGCTTTGCCGATTTCTCCCCAATCCAAGCCGCCAATACTGACCAATCCACGCCGATGCAGCAGGGCGGCAACCACAATGCAGTTGGCTGCGATTCCAAGATCGGAAGCGATCACCAGGCCTCGCGTTGCGAATGCCCGATTGAGCATGGCGTAGATGGGAAGCGAAGCTAACGTCACAATCGTGCTCGCAACCATCGGGACGAGTGTGTTTCCGGCGGCGTAGAAGGCCCGCGCGTACAAACCCTGCGCAGACCAAAATGCTAAAGAAACCGAGAACCAGAAGAAGTAAACCGCAGTCGTCTGGGAGTCGCTGAAGTGCAACTGACCGCGCCGGTAAACCAGGTCGATGAGCGGGAGCGCGGCTGCCGTCATGAAGCTGGAGGCAAGCAGAGCAACGGCTACCACCCGGTACACAGAACCACTAACCGCTTGTCCGAATTCATTGAGTTTTTTCTCACCGAATAAGCGGGCGAAGAACGGCAGCGATGCCTGACTGACGGCCTGTCCCAGCACTGCGATGGGCACCTGAAAAAGTCTGCGCGCGTAAGTGAGCCGGGTGATGTCTCCGGTGGAACCTGCGGCAAAGTGGCGCTGGATCCACTCGTCCATCGTGACGAGTGACACGCCGAGCATTAGCGGTATGGAAAGCCTGATCCATTCGCGGAAAGCCGGATTTCGAACATCAAAGGAGAGTCGATAACGAATACCGGCGCGCGCGGCGCCGATCGCATTCAGCAGGAAAATTCCCAGAAAACATCCAGTGACCCCGCCATAAGCCAGCGCGGAAATACCCAGTCGTCTTGAAAACAGCAAGCCGCCGAGGATGATACCGCCGCTATAAAAAAGCGGACCGATGGCCGGGAACAGGAATCTGCGCCGGGTTTGCAGCACGGCAGATGCAACCCCGCCTATATAAAAGAACATTTGCGCCGGCAGCAGAATGCGGCAGATATGGACGCATAGGGCGAACTCGTCCGGTTTGAACTGGGCGAACATCAGCCGGTTGAGTTGGGGCGCGAAAATTTCGGCGATCACGATTCCGATCCCGAGAACCACCGACATGACCGTGATCACGACAGAAAAAGTTTTTTGTGCTTCTTCTTCGCGGCCTTCTGCCAGAAAGCGGGTGTAGATCGAAATGAAAGTAATCGAGGCCGTACCGCCGGCGGCCAGATAGTTCACCCAGTCGGGAATTGTGAAGCCGGCATTGTAGGCGTCGGTGATCTGGGTCGCGCCGAAAGCCCAGGCGATATACATCTCGCGCAGGAAGCCCACGATCCGCGAAAGCAAAATGGCAGTTACAAAGAGGACCGTAGCCGAAAAGGCGGTGTGCTCGCGTGAGGGCTGCAACAGCAACCAGAAGCGCCTTCCCATCGAAACTTGCCGGACTCCGGAGCTCTGGCTGGATTCGCTCAACGCGTTAGGGGACGGCATTATGGGCGATTCTACATTGCAGAAGTAGAGCTACTTAGCTGAATTGAGATGGCACTTTGGGTTCCACATTCGCTTCCGATAGCCTGAGTCCGAGCAATGAGCAGCGAGCAATGAGCAACCTGGCGACGCTGAGCTCTTAGCCTAGCCGGAGCCGAGTTGGCTAGCAAAGGCTAAGAGCTAATAGCGCGTTTTTGCAGCAACTCTTTTTTGACACTTTGAATCAATAGACCGGATAATTTCCACGTGCCGGGTCAGCTTGCCACGCAGGAGCCGCAGGGGTCCGCCCTGTTGCGGCGGTCGTTTCGCAAATCATTCCCTCCCGCGGTCCGCGGAGAGGGCGCTTACCTTTGGGACACGCAGGGCAAGCGGTACCTGGATTTTTCTGGATCCGCGGTGGTGAATTTCATCGGCCACGGTGTTCGGGAAATTGCCGCGGCCATGACCGAGCAAGCGCGGTCGCTCGAATTCGTTCATACCAGCCAATTCACCACTCCAGTCGCGGAGGAATACGCCCAGGAGCTGCTTGCTTTTGCAGGCGAACATTTTCGCGGCGGCGCGGTCTACTTTTGCAGCGGCGGATCGGAAGCGGTTGAGACGGCGCTGAAACTGGCGCGGCAATATCACGTTGAAATCGGGGAGACCCGTCGCATACACATTGTGAGCCGCAATCAGAGCTACCACGGCGCCACTCTCGGTGCAGTTGCGGTCTCACGCAACAAGCGGCGTCGCGAAATTTATCGCCCAATGCTGCGCGAATCTCCAACTGTCGGCGCGCCCTATTGTTATCGCTGCAACTACGATTGCACAGACGGTTGCTTCGACTGCGGACAGAAGTACGCTGCGGAAGTCGAGGAAACAATCGCGAATGGAAACGGGGATGTCGCCGCCATTATTTTGGAACCAGTCAGTGGCGCGACTCTGGGAGCCGTAGTTCCGCCCAAGGGATATCTGGAGAAAGTCGCAGAGATATGTGCCAACAACGATGTCCTCCTCATTGCCGATGAAGTAATGAGCGGGATGGGACGGACCGGCCGCAATTTTGCGGTCGACCATTGGGGAGTGGCGCCCGACATCCTGGTGGCAGCGAAGGGACTCTCGAGCGGCTATGTTCCCCTTGGCGCGGTAATCATCTCGAAAAAAATTGTTGAGGCGATCTCTTTCGGTTCCGGTTCGTTCATTCACGGGTTTACTTACAGCTCGCATCCGATTTCGCTGGCTGCCGGGCGCGCGGTGCTGAACTATATTCAGCAATGCAAGCTGGTCGAGGCGGCGGACTCCAGCCGTGAGGACAGCATTGCGCACGTCGTGAAGGAAAAGTTGCAGGGATTGCGAGAACTGAATTCAGTCGGAGATGTCCGCGGTATCGGGTTGCTCTGGGCCGTGGAGTTCGTTGCAAACCGCGCCAGCAAGAGCCCATATTCGTCGCAACATAATTTTGCCGGGAAAGTAGCGCAGGCGGCAATTGAACGTGGGCTGCTCGTCTATCCAGTGCAGGGATGCGCCGACGGCGATTGCGGCGACCACGTGTTGATCGCTCCTCCCGCGGTAATAAATGAAGACCAGGTCGCTTGGGCCTGTGATCAGCTTGCATTCGCGATCGAAGATGCAGCAGTTCGGGCGTAAACCGGACTCATTTCATCCAGGGATGTAGCCGCGGAATCCAGCGCGAAACGTTCCGGCAATACTCCGAATAGTCCTCTGGAAAACTGCTTCTGAGTGTTGGCTCCTCGTACGCCAAGACCCACAAATGGAACGCCACCCAGACGAGCAGGCCGTACTCGATCAGCCGAGTGTCCCCAAGTAGAAATGCCTGGCCGAAGATGAGAGCGCACACGCCAACGTACATGGGATTGCGAACATAACGATACAAGCCGGTCACCACAAGGCGAGTGGGAGGAGCGATCGGGGCAGGTGTGCCGAAGCCTTGCAAAGCGAATCGGCCGAAACAGTCGAGCAAAATGGGCGCGCCGAGCAGGATTAACAGAACTCCCAGGTAGCGAGATACTCCTGTTCCCAGGAACGGCGTGCGCATTTTCCATTGAGATATCCACCACGGTGCGACACCCGCGATGAAACCGGGCGCGACCACGAGAAATACGAACGAACCCAGAAGTGCTGACGGTCGTCGCAAGCGTAGTTCCTTGCCGTCAGTCTAAACCTCACAGCATTTCGTCCCTGAGCACACTGCATCGAACCCCATCTGAAGCTTCGGGACTATAGTCCTCCTATACTTCACAGCCATGAAAAGATCTCGGAATTTACGATCAGCAGCATGCGTGTTGCTTCTCCTAGTCTGCTTGCCAGCCATTGCCCAGCAACCTAATGCCGGTGAGCAGGCGCTCGCAAACAAGAATTGGACGTCGGCAGAAACGTTCTTTCGCGATGCCCTGAGCAAAGATGCCAATGATGGCTACGCGTGGTTCGAGCTCGGCGAAGCGCTCTATGGAGAGCAGAAGTTCACTGAATCGGCCGAGGCGTTCAAGCACGCGAGCGATAAGAATTTTCAAAACATCAGATCCGGCTTGCACCAAGCCAAGAGCCTGGCCCGTGCCGGCCAGAAAGATCGCGCGTTCGAGGTGTTAGAGAACCTCAATCGGCAGGGTTTCCCGAGCGTGCATGCGCTCACCTCGGATGACGACTTCAAGCAGATGCAATCCGACAAACGCTGGCAGGATATTGTTGCCGCAACAACGGCCAACGCGACTCCTTGCGAGCATACGGCGGAGAATCGTCAATTCGATTTCTGGATTGGCGAATGGAACGTCGAAACAACGACGGGACAGCCGGCGGGAACTTCGAGGGTTGAGCGAATCTTGAACGGCTGCGCTCTGCTTGAAAACTGGAGCGGTGGTGGCGATGGAAAAAGTTTGAATATTTACAACGCGAATAGGAAGCAATGGCAGCAGTTCTGGGTGGATTCCGGAGGCGAAGTCCACGAGTATGCCGGAAACCTGGTGAATGGCGAGATGCGCTTCGAAGGGCCGGCCGCTGATCATGACGGCAATCGCACCATGCGGCGTATGACGTTCTCCCGGTTGGATGGCGGCAGGGTCAAGCAGAAGGGCGAAGTCTCGAAAGACGGGAGCGACTGGTCGATCGAATATGAACTGATCTACGTGCCGAAGAAGTAGGCTGAACACGATTTAGCGCGCCGGTCGAGATCACGTAACTCCGCTTAGCGCAAAGGCTTACCTGTTGATGTTCAGTTGATGTCGAATTTATCTCCGGAGTATTGCTTTCAGTTGCCCCAAGAAGGCAGTCTGCTCTCGGAGGGACTATGGCAGCGCAATCGTGGGATTCATTGCGGCCGGCATTTCGCCAGGCTTCGCGAATTCAAGACAGCGTTCTTTCCGGGCCGGAAAAACGCTTCCTTATCTGGATGGTCGAGCGACTGCCGGCATGGGTCAGCTCGGATCAGTTGACCGCTCTCGGCTTCGTCTCCCAGGTCATGACTGGAGTCGGTTATGCCCTCGCCCGCTGGAGCCACCTTGGGCTGTTCGCGGCGATCGCATTTCTCGTGCTCAACTGGTTTGGAGACAGCATGGACGGAACCCTGGCGCGAGTGCGGCAGAAGCAGCGTCCGCGATACGGGTTCTATGTCGATCACATGCTGGATAGTATCGGCGCTGTCGCGATGCTGGGTGGTTTGTCTGTTTCCGGATACATGAGTCCGGTCATCGCTGCCGGACTGCTGGTCTGTTTTCTGCTGCTTTCAATCCAGAGTTATTTGGCGACTTACACGCTCGGCGAGTTCCATATGTCGTTCTGGAGCTTCGGCCCGACCGAACTGCGGCTTCTGCTGATCGTTGGAAACCTTGCCCTGTTGCGTTGGCCAAGAGTTCTGCATGGCTACAGGTTGTTTGATATCGGAGGAGCGGTGGGGATAACGGGTATGAGCGTGATGGTGGTGTGGTTCACCGCGAGAAATATAGTGCGGTTGTACAGAGAGGAGCGGGTCTGAAGAGGTTTTTGGGGAAGCGAAGGGAGTGCTGGGAACGTCTTGCGGAGGCTGTGCCCGCTGCTAGCGGGTAAGGGTCCTTCGACTGCGCAGCACGATTCGCGAATCGAATCGTGCCGCTTCGCTTAGCATCACATTGCTTCAGCTTGTCTCGGAAGTGAGAATTGCAGTAGCTGAACTCAGTGCTTCGCCGCGCTTGTACTCACCGGTCGCAGTTCCAGATCTTCAGCCAGCTTGTAGCTGAGTTCGGTCTCGACCGGGATCTGTTTATTCCGTCCGGTGTAAACCTGCGCGCCGGCACCACCGGCTCCGCCGACCAGACCGCCGATTGCAGCTCCTTTACCGCCGCCGAGAAGCGCCCCCAGTACGGCTCCGATGGCTGCGCCTCCGCCGACATATTTGGCGGTCCGCTTGTTCGCGCCCAATCCGCCGGGCGTCGATTTGCCACCCGAGGCCGAGGTCATCAGATATCTGCGGCCGCTGACTGTCACGTAGCGCAGATCAAGATTGGTGTCTTTGCCTTCCGTAGTCGCGACCAGCCGCGCGCGGCTTCCCTTTGGAATCACGACATTGCCGGACGTGCCGGTGACATCCTGGCTGACCGTCGCGGAGTAAGAAGCGCCCGCCGTTGGGTGAGCTGGGATGGGCACATCATTGCGAACTTTGATTGTGGTGTCTTTTGGAACAACGCGGCTGCTTTGTTGGGCGAACGCGGACAAGGTGAACAGCAGAATTGTGAGCAGAGTTTTCATGTTGCACTCCATGTGCAAGATTCCAAGCCATTGGAAGATGTCGCTAAAC
>DAIPJJ010000120.1:0-13709 GCA_036770325.1 Terriglobales bacterium | reverse complement strand
GAGCAGTTCTTGGGGGAGGGCTGCCCGGGCGTCTCGCGACTCATTGGAGTCGAGACGCCTGTTTTATTTTTGGCTGAATTTTCTCGCTCTTACCTGCCTACGCTGTAGCTCTCGTCAACAGACAATGACACATCCTTGACAGAAGAATGACATGCATCCGGTGCCTGAGGGCTAGCATTCTCCGCGACCAGGGCAGCCGGAGTCTCTGCTCCAGCTCACGTCCTGTGTTGCCGCTGCCTCGTCTTTCAGGAGGATGTGATGTTGCGCAAAAGTCTCGTTCTGACTCTCGCGCTGGGATGCGTGCTTTCAACCACGGCACTGGCGCAGTACAAAGTCATCAATCTCGATTCCAACCAAATCAAACAAGCAAAGCACGACGACCCGCTGGCCGTGAACGGCTGGGGCCTTGCTCGTGGAGCAGGCACTCCATGGTGGGTCGCGAATCAAGGTTCAGGCTGGTCCACACTCTACGATGGTAAGGGCGTTAAGCAATCGCTGGTGGTCGCAGTTCCGCCTGCTGCGAATACATTCGTAGGTCAACCAACAGGTCTCGTATTTAACGGATCGGGCGATTTTGCAGTAAACGGTTCGCCAGCGCTTTTTATTTTTGACAGTCTCGATGGAACCGTCAGCGCATGGTCGCCGGCCGCCAATCTTAAAAGCGCGGTTGTGATGGTAGATAACTCGACTAGTAATGCTTCTTACACCGCACTCGCCATTACCAGTAAGGCCTCGGGAAATTCAATCTTTGCGGTGGACAATGCCAACAACAAAATTGAAATTTACGACAGCAATTTCAGTTTGACGGGAACGTTTGCTGCCGATCCAAATGTTCCTGCTGGAATGGCCGCATTCGGCATTCGGGACATAAATGGCATCGTCTTTGTCGCATTCGCACCCACCAACGAAGGTCCGGGCGGCTACATCGACATGTACAAAGAAGACGGAACGCTGATTGGAACGTTTGCGCAGGGCCGACCGTTGAACCAGCCCTGGGGCTTTGCCGTCGCGCCGAAGAATTTCGGGAGGCTAAGCAATGCTCTGCTTATTTCGAACAACAACGATCGCGGAACTATCGTTGCTTATGACGCGAATGGCAGATTTGTAGGTTTTTTGCGCGATGAATACGGCAGGCGCATTGTGATTGATCAGCTCTGGGCAATCGATTTCGGCGGAGGTACGACCAACAACGGTGGCGTGAATGAACTATTTTTCACCGCCGGTCCGGCAGACAATCTGGCGGGGACTTTCGGCGTGATCAAAGTTGCACGATTTAAATAGCTCTCCGGTCTGCAAGGTTTCGCTCGGGGGAGCGGCCCGGTCCTCTGCATCGCGCGGTGCAGGCTCCGGGCGTTTTTATTCCCAGGGAAAGACTGTCAGGGCGGTCAGCAGGCCAGTTGATCGCGCGTCAGTTTCAGACCGTTCAAGTTCCCGAGCACGGTTACGGCGATACTGTCGGTTTGGAAGAATTGGTTAGCGAGCTGTTGCAGCTCTTCCGCATTGACTGCCTCGATTTTCGCGATCAACTCGTCAAGGCCATAGAAGTGATCGAAATACATTTCCTGGCGGGCGAGATTCGACATGCGAGCATTTGAGGACTCAAGCGACAGCATGAGGCTGCCCTTGAGCTGGTCTTTTGCGCGACGCAGTTCGTCGGCGGCAACTGGCTCAGCTTTCAGTTTTTTAAACTCCGAGACAATGCACTCGACAACTTTGCTTGCGGATGCTCGGGAGGTTCCTGCGTAAATCGAAAGGCACCCGGTGTCGCGATACGGATTCAAGTCGCTATAAATTGCGTAAGCCAATCCCTGGCGCTCACGGATATTCTGAAACAGCCGCGAACTCATTCCGCCGCCAAGCAAGGTATTCAGAATGTATGAAATGTGCCGTCCCTCGTGCGTGATGGGATAGGAAGGGACGCCAACACAGATCTGCACCTGTTCCAGCGACTTCTTGTTTCGCAAAATGATTTTCGGAACAATTTTCGGGGCCGAGCTGTGGAAACCGTTGCTCATTGGTTTCATTGCCTGAAAGTGCTTGGCTGCGAGCTCGACAAACCGCCCGTGCTTCAGATATCCAGCCGCAGTGATGATTATGTTTCCCGGCGAGAACCGCTGGCTATAAAAGTCGCAAACGGGAGCACGATCGAACCTCTTGACCGTGTCGCGAGTTCCGAGAATGGGACGCCCGAGCGGATGGTCTTTCCAGAAATTCTGGGTGAAAATTTCGTGGACCAGGTAGTCAGGATTGTCCTCGTCCATTTTTATTTCTTCGAGAATCACCCCGCGTTCGCGGCTAATGTCCTGGGCGTCGAACACGGGATTTAGAACGAGATCGCTGAGCACGTCCATCGCGATCGGAAGATGCTCGTCAAGGACCTTGATACTGAAGCTGATGCACTCCTTGGCGGTGAATGCGTCCATGTTGCCGCCGATCGAATCCACCTGGCGGGCAATCTGCTCGGCGGTACGGTTCTGAGTGCCCTTGAACACCATATGTTCGATGAAGTGCGAAATCCCATTCCAGGGGAGGTCTTCGTCGCGGGAACCTGTCTTCATCCAGATTCCGATTGAAATCGACCGAATGTGCTGCATCTCCTCGGTGATCACAGTCAGGCCGTTCGGCAAGACTTCTCGGCGAATATTGCGGTCTGCGTCCATGTTTCTTAGTTTCTTAATTCTTACACAATGGAAACGATTGCGCGAAAGCCTGGTAAGTACCTATAAACAGAGAACTTGGCGGCCACTCACGTACTTTCCACCCAGAATTCTTCTAGAATGGGGTCACCCGGACAGAATAGCTCAGGCAAGTGAATTAGATGCATGAACAAAGGACCACAATTGAATCTTTTAGGCCTTGAGCTTCAAGAACTTACCCGCATTGTGGATGAGAGCGGAGAGGCAGCCTATCGCGCTCGCCAGCTTTTTCATGCCTTGTACAGCGACCGAGTCTCTGAAACCGACGAGGTTTCTACCCTGCCGTCCGAATTCCGGGCACAACTGAGGAGTAAGGGCGTGAGGGTGGGTCTACCGGAAGTAGACCGAAAGTTCGTTGCGGAGGATGGGACTGTCCGGTATTTGCTGCGTCTGGGAGATGGGGAGACTGTCGAAACAGTATGGATGCCAGAGGGTGATGATGGAGAGACCGGCGACGGGAGCGAAGCCGGATCAGAGCCTCGCTCCGGCAAAGGCGCCAAAGAAACTGGATGGACCCGCGCCACGATTTGCGTTTCAAGCCAGGTGGGTTGTGCCGTCAATTGCCAGTTTTGCCTGACGGCGCTCCTCGGGATCAAGCGAAACCTTACGGCTGGGGAGATTGTCGGTCAAGTAATTGCGGTGCTGCGCGACCAGAGTGTCTCGCCGCCTGAGCAGCGCGTGAACCTGGTTTTCATGGGGATGGGGGAGCCGTTTCTCAATTTCGAAAATTTCACCAAGGCTGTGCGTCTGCTCGCTCAAGGAGTTGGAATTCCCGAGAGCAGAATGACGGTTTCGACGGCCGGAATCGTTCCCCGGATTTACGATCTGGCTGAAGAAAAGGTGCGACCGAAACTCGCGATTTCCTTGAACGCGCCGAACGATGAGCTTCGGAGTCAACTCATGCCCATCAACAAAAAGTGGAACATGGAGCAACTGCTCACTGCGGCGCGAGAGTTTCCCTTGCGAAATCGCGAAAAGCTTACCTTCGAATATGTCTTGTTAAGAGAGACGAACGATTCGGTGCAGCACGCGCGCGAGTTGGCGGAGCGAATTCGAGGAATCAGGGCCAAGGTGAACCTGATCGCATTGAATCCGGGCCCTGGAGTCGGGTTCAAAACGCCGGACGATGCTGTCGTCTTGCGTTTTCAGAAGACGTTAATGGATGCGGGGCTGCCTGCTTTTATTCGTCGGCCGCGTGGGCGGGAAATTTTCGCCGCCTGCGGGCAGTTGAAACGTACGCTGGAACTAGCCGGCTGAACGTCTATGTCGCAGCGTGGGCATGGGCGATTTTCGCCTGGGCATCAAAAGCCGGCAAGTCAATCTGGAAAATCGCACCTCCAGTCTCGCGATTGCGGCAGGAGATTTTCCCGCCATGCTCCTGGATGATGCCGTAACAGGCGCTAAGTCCCAGGCCTGTTCCTTGCCCAACGGGGCGGGTTGTGTAGAAGGGATCGAATACTCTTGCCGGTTCAAGCATTCCGGGGCCGGTATCCGCGAATTGAACAATCACCAGATTGTGGTCTGATTTTGTTGAGACGGTGATCGTTCCACCGCGGCCTGACATGGCATTTACGGCATTGTTTACGATGTGCGAGAAAACCTGCAATAGCTGGTTCGAATCGGCATAGACGCGCGGCAACGGATTCGACATTTCGATCGAGGATCCCACCCGGGCAAATTCCATCTGCGCCTGGCAAATTTTCAGGCAGGTCTGCAGGACCGCATTTACGTCTACGGCACTCTTGCTGGTGGGGACCTGCTTGGCAAAACTCAGTAGGCTCGAAACCAGGCTGCGCACGCGTTTCGTCTGTTGTGCAATTTTGTCGGCCAGGTTTCGCTGTTCAGAAGTCAGTTCAGTGCCGGCGAGCAGCTCGGAGTAGCCGAGCATCGCGGTCAGCGGATTATTGAGTTCGTGGGCGGCGCCACCAACCAACTGCCCCATCGAAGCGAGTTTCTCAGACTGAATGAGTTGTGCTTGTAAAAGCTGCAATTCCTGAAATGACTGGCGGGAGGCGCGCAAGAGCCGGAACAATTCCACGTCCAGAAAGTGTTGCTTCAGAAAAACCAGTGCGCCCATCGCGATCATGGTGCTGAAGGTGAGCACCAGACGGAATGTTCGAACCTGACGCGGAATTGAGTTATCAAAAGCAGTAAGCCAGGCAAAGATGGGCAGTGAGAATACCGCAACCATCCCCAGGCGAGCGGCCCATACGCCTCGCAGCAGAGATTTCCCAGACCGGATTTCCTCGAATTTTCGGCTCGCTGCGAGCAATCCAGGCACGCTCATCCACGCCATGGAAATGACGAGCGGCAGATCGTAGAGACTACCGGAATAATATGTGTGATTTCCTACGGCTTCATTGGCCAGGTAAGAGCTGCTGGAATAAAGCAAACTTGCCCCAAACAAGTTGGCATAAACTGTGCGCCATAGTCCCGAACTGCGAAAAAACAGCAGCGTCAGCCCGCCGAGCAGCGCCACTTTCTCGACAAGATACGAAGTGTTCAGGTTGTCCTGATACTGGGCCGCATTTGCGGATGCGA
Source organism: Terriglobales bacterium (assembly GCA_036770325.1). Taxonomy (GTDB): domain Bacteria; phylum Acidobacteriota; class Terriglobia; order Terriglobales; family Acidobacteriaceae; genus Gp1-AA145. The sequence goes on along the minus strand of DAIPJJ010000120.1, from coordinate 8,472 downwards.
ACTGCCACGGCAGGACGGAGTAAACATAAACAAAAACCCACCATACGAGCAGCATCGCGAAATCGAGCGATCCAAGCTTCAGGTCGCGCTCATGTTGCTCAACATCTGGCTGTAGGGCGAGGGCCGCCATCATAGGGACGATGTGCAGGAACAGCAGGGCGTCCCAAGTGAATAAATCAGGAACTTCCTGGCGGCGGAATACTTCGACGTAAGTCCAGACGAACTGGTAGCTCATCCAGGAAGCGAAGCCTATGCCCATCAGGACCCAGAACAGGCGCTTTCTTCCTTGATGACGTGATGCGCAGGGAAGGCAGGACAATGCTGCTGACAGCAGAAGCAAGGACTGTAGAAAATCGCTTATGACAACAAGTGCAAAGCTGCGATGGGCAAAGAGCGACGCAGTGATCTGTAGTACGACCAGACACACCAACGCTGCCGCCCACAGTTTTGAACGCGAAGACATACACCCTGGCCCCGAGCAATTCTAGGCCGTTTACTGTTAACCGAGATATTACGTTGGTAACCAGCCGATTCAAACTAAAATTACCCGTTCACGTTGGCAACCCTGACGACCCTTTTTCAGGTGAGGGTGGGAAAGCCTTGCCCCGGAGTGCGCTAGCTCTTAATATCCAGCGAGAACACTGATTTGTCTCCCATATCCCGATTTTCGACGTTACGATTCCGTCCCCGGTCGCTATGGCGGAAATCGCCATTTAGCCCCGAAGAGAACCTCCGGACTGAGCGATGGCTGGCTACCGCCCGCGTTTTTCTGGCGTGCTCGGCACTGCTGGCACTGTGGATGGATCCCATGCAAGTCCGCTCGGCATGGGCCTATGGCCTTCTGGGCCTGTATGTGGCGCACAGCGCGGCCATTATGTTTCTGCTGCGTGTCCCGCAGCAATCAACCCCCGGCTTTCGTCTGCTGGTACACGGCGTTGACGTCCTTCTTCCTGCTCTCCTTTCGCCGTTTACGACAGGTCAAAGCAACCCATTTTTCCTGTTTTTTGTCTTCGTGCTCGCAGCTGCCGCTTACCGCTGGGGATTGTTTGAAACCGTAATGACGGCGGTATTCTCGCTGTCACTACTGTGGATGGAGAGTTCTTTCTTTCAGCAGGGAATCCTGCGCGCAATTAACGCCTGGAGCGGAGAAAATCGGGTTCCAGAAATCCGGGCGGACGCGCTCGGGATCGCCCCCAAGCGGCTGTTCATGGAATCGGTGTACCTCATCGTGATGGCGCTGCTGCTCGGGTACCTGGCCGAACGTCAGAAAAAGCTTCGCGCTGAGCGTGACATTGCCGCTCGAATGCTGGGCCTGGTTCGAATAGATAGCGGGATGGGCGGAACTGTCTCGCAAATTGTTGGCGAACTTCTGCGACTTTATGGCGCGAAACAAGCGATTATTGCCACCCGCGAAAGTGGCAGCCATCGCGTAGTGATCGGGGTTCTCGATCTGGAGAGTCCGGTTCCGGAGTTGGACTGGAGAGATCCGGGTCCAACCAGCGCGGAAAGTTATCTCAAGGAGAGCCGGGCGCGAACCTGGTATGCAAGCCGCGAGGGTAGCAACGGCGTGATCAGCACTCGTGGCTTGGATTCAAATGGCGAGGTTGTTCGCGATGCAGATGTTTCGGTAGCAAATCGCCTTAGTGAGGTGCATCGTTTTCAATCAGTCGCCGCCGCCAGCTTTTTCTTCTCGCAAGAGCTTTCCGGCAGGATTTTTTTACTCGATCCAACTTTTTCCTCAGGTCCCGACGAAGAATTGGCTTTCTTACAGGACCTGGTGGGGCAGTTGACTCCAGCCATCTACAATCTTTACCTGCTTCGTCGATTGCGCAGTCGCGCTGGTGCGGCAGAACGCGCGCGCCTGGTACGTGAATTGCACGATGGAGCAGTGCAATCGCTGATCGGCGTAGAAATGCAAGTCGACGTGCTACGCCGCCAATCTCCGGCAGCGCACGCAGTTACGGAGGAACTCGAGCGCATTCAGGGGCTGCTGCGAGAGGAAGTTCTGAAGCTCCGCGAACTCATGCAGGAAATGAAATCCACAGAGGTGGATGCTCGAAAACTCCCAGGTTTCCTGCGCGACACAGTACAAAGGTTCCAGCGTGAGACCGGAATCGCGGCACAGTTCGTGATGGCTGCTGACGAAGTTGTTTTGCCGCAGCCAGTCTGTCGTGAATTAGCGCGAATTGCCCAGGAAGCTCTGGTGAATGTGCGAAAGCACAGCCGCGCGAAGCGGGTGGTTGTCCAGCTATCGCAAGATGACGAGCGTTGGAGGCTTATTGTGGAAGATGATGGCAACGGCTTCGCATTTTCCGGACGGATGGAACAACCTGAACTGGACCATACGGGGAAGGCGCCGGGAATTATTCGGGAGCGTGTGCGCCTGATCCAGGGCCAACTCGCGATAGAATCAACACCTGGTCATGGTTCGAGAATTGAGGTATCAGTGCCGCAACTCCGTCCAGTAGAAGTTGACAGCCGATCACAATACTTGTTCAGATGAACTTGCGGATGTCTAGCGCAAGGCGCGTACGTGGTCGTTTCTCCGGGCTTCTGTTTCCCTGGTTCGATCCGAAGAAGCGAGATGGAAAGTAGAAGGTCTCAACCAGTCCGTATCCTGATAGCCGATGACCACCCCATATTCCGGGATGGGCTCAAGCGCCTTCTGGAATCGGAATCCGAATTCAAGGTCATCGCCGAAGCGTGCGATGGCGTTGAAGCCGTTCAACTCGCGCGTCAATTAGCACCCGAGGTCATGCTGCTGGATTTGGCAATGCCTCGCCAGCACGGGCTGGAAGCGCTCCGCGAGCTGGCGGCGGCGGGGGCATCCGTCCGCGTGATCCTGCTCACGGCAGCAGCAGAAAAGGAACAGATCGTTCAAGCTTTGCAGTTGGGCGCGCGGGGCGTAGTGCTGAAGGATTCCGCAACCCAGATCCTGCTCAAAAGCATTCATGCCGTCATCAATGGTCAATATTGGGTTGGGCGGGAGAGCGTGGTGAACCTGGTGCAGTATCTGCGCACTCTCATGGCCCCGCCGGTCACGTATCCGCAGCGAAACAAGTATCGGTTGACGCCCCGGGAACTGGAGATTGTTTCAGCGGTCGTTGCCGGCTATGCCAACAAGGAAATCGCGCAGCATTTCAAAATCAGCGAAGATACGGTAAAGCACCACCTGAGCAACATTTTCGACAAGATCGGAGTTTCCACGCGCCTGGAGCTCGCGCTTTTTGCCGTAAATCAGTCCCTACCGTTCAAGCCAATCGCTTGATTTCAGCAGTGCACAATTTTAGGACTCTGGATGCCGCGCGTGGCTTTGCGCGTATCCACGACCAGCTTGGCCTCTTTCACAATGCGCTGATAATCGTAGTCGGAATGGTCGGTGACGATCAGCACGCAGTCATACTGAGCGAGGTTTTCGAGTGGAGCGCACTTCATTTGCAAATCATATTTGCGGCCGCGGCCGATCTCTGGAAAATAAGGATCGTTGTAGCTCACTATGGCGCCGGCTTTCTGCAGCAGTTCAATTACAGTCAGTGCCGGTGATTCGCGAAGGTCGTCGATGTCTTTCTTGTAAGCCACGCCGAGAACCAGCACCTTCGATCCATTCACAGCTTTCTTCTGTTCGTTCAATGCATGGGCAACGGAATCTAACACGTGATATGGCATGTTGGTATTGATCTCGCCCGCGAGTTCGATGAACCGGGTGTGGAAGTCCCATTCCCTGGCCTTCCACGACAAGTAAAACGGATCGACTGGGATGCAGTGGCCGCCCAGACCCGGCCCGGGATAAAAGGGATGAAAGCCAAACGGCTTGGTCGAAGCTGCTTCGATCACCTCCCAAATATCAATTCTCATACGCAGACATAAGAGCTTGAGCTCATTGACCAGTGCGATGTTCACGCAGCGGTAGATGTTCTCGAGCAGCTTGGTCATCTCCGCCGCGGCGGGAGAGGATACAGGGACGGTGCGATTAAAAATTGCTCCGTACAGTGCTGCGGCCAACTCCGAAGCTCGTTTTTCTACTCCGCCGACGACCTTAGGAATGTCTCGCCGCGCAACCGTCTGGTTTCCGGGGTCTTCACGTTCGGGAGAGAACGCCACGAAGAAAGTTTTTTCGCCGGACGCATCGCCGCGAGCTGCCTTGAGCCCGTGCCGATTTCCTTTTTCAAGAATTGGTATCAGGACTTCTTCTGTGGTGCCAGGGTACGTCGTGCTTTCCAGAATGACGAGTTGCCCCGGCTGCAAGTGCGGCGCCATGGATTCCGCAGTTCCCGTGATATAGCTAAGATCCGGTTCGTGATACTCGTTCAACGGGGTAGGAACACAAATGATGATCGCATCCATTGATTCCAATTGCGAGTAATCCGACGTCGCAGAAAATCCCTGGCTCTTCGCCTTCTGAATTTCAGGCGCGGTAATCCGGTAAATGTACGAACTGCCGGCGTTGAGTGCCGTCACTTTCTTTTGATCGATATCAAAGCCGGTGACAGGAAATTCTTGTTCGCTGTAGAGCAACGCCAGCGGCAATCCGACATAGCCGAGCCCAATAATCGCGACTCTTGCCTGATGTTTTTCAATTTTGCTTTTCAATTCGGAGAGGTAAGCTGCATCGACGGCGGGACTATTCATAATCTTGGAAAAGATTCTAGCATTGCTGCTTCGACTACTTCGCAGATTTAGACAGCAAAAGTCTGGCGGTGAATGACACAATCCTACAGTGATGGCTAGCAAGGCAAGGTGATGAAGGCACCACGGGTCGTGCTTGCGAGCGCGCTAGCTTGCGTATTGTTGTTTGCATTTACGTCCGGCAGCTTTCTGGTAATCAACAATCACCAGCCATCGGACGTGATGGTCGTACTTGCGGGAGAAACGGACCATCGTCCCGCGCGGGCATTGGAGTTGCTATCCCAGCAACTCGCTGCGAAGATCCTGCTAGACGTTCCGGCCAATGCAAAGATTTATGACCGGACGGAATTGGAACTGGCGCAGGATTACATCGGGCATCTTCCGCTGAGAGACTCAATCACTATTTGCCCCATACCTGGCTTGTCCACCGAAGCGGAAGCGGATGACGTGGCAAAGTGTCTTCAGGCTATGCAGGTGCAGAAGGTGCTGCTGGTCACCTCCGACTTCCACACGCGACGCGCGCTAAGCACTTTTTCGCGCAAGTTGCCTCAGTATCGGTTCTCAGTTGCAGCCTCTTATGATCCATCGCAGTTCGGGCCGAAGTGGTGGCAACATCGCCAGTGGGCGAAATTGAACGTCACGGAGTGGTTTCGCCTGCTGTGGTGGGAGTGCGTGGACCGCTGGCGTTGAGATCGGCTCGTTCGTAAGCCATTCTCACCAACGTCCGCTCCGCGAAAGGAACGTACAACAACGCCGCCGTCGCCGCAAACGCCGCGCCGAATCCAATGCGATCGACAATCAGGAATGGTGCGGCGGCCCAAAGCTCGTCCATCACTAAGATAGAAATAAATAATTTCCGGAATTTCTCGGCAAGATGCCGATAGTCGAATCCTGCTGCCGATAGAAAATAGAAACGCAATGGAATTCCCGCTCCAGCTGTTACAAGCACAACAATGGGAAGAAACGGCGAGCCGCCATACCAGGAAATCTGCTCGACTTTCTTCCAGTGGACCAGTGCTTCCGAATAAAAAACCAAATACATGATCTGAATCAACGCGAACAGCGCGCGCGTGATGCCACGATGAACCACTGGAAGTTCATCGGTTGCGTTGTGGGTGCGAACCGGGTGAGACATCGAATTTGTAACCGAGCCCTGCTGCCACTGGACATCGGCCAGGAATCGGTATCCCCGGCGCGGCACCGTTTCTACAAATTGTGGATTGCTGGCCGAATCGTCGAGCGCTTCTCGAATCTTGTTTACTGCGGTGTTCAGGCTGTGATCAAAATCGACGAACGTGTCCGCTGGCCATACGCGTTGGCGAAGCTCTTCGCGGGTGACGATCTCGCCTGAGCGCTCAAGCAGAATGGAGAGTACGGCGAACGGCTGGTCCTGTATACGTATCCGATGGCCGTGCTTGCGAAGGTCTCGGGCGTCCAAGTTGACTTCAAAAACGCCAAAGCGCGCGACAGCGGACTTACTTTCGGCATCGCGAGAGGGTGACGACACGCCGCCAGTTTAGCATCGCGAAATTCGGCGCTCTTAACCACCGCTAGCCATAGCTAGCGCAATCAATAGAATTCGGGTAAGGCCCAGTGCTCTTCCAGTGGGATCGAACCACTCTTGCAGGGTATGTGCTCCGCCGCCGTTGCCACCTGCGCCAATCGCGATTGCTTCCCGGCCCAAAGAAATCGGGATGTTTGCATCGGTCGATGCGCGCTGAATTTGGGCCTTGTTTCCGAGGCACTCATCGACCGCGCGCGCAACCTGCACCGCGCGGGCATTCGCCGCGAGCTCGCCACCTGGCCGATTGCCGATCGGCACCATCTCCGCCATCAGCCCTGAGCGGGCCTGCAAGGGTTCTCGTTTGTACGCCGTCCGAGCTTCTTCTTCCTGAATTGCCTGATCGATCGCGCGCCTTAACTCCAAATCAAGACGGTCGATTTCCTCCGGAGAACTCGACCGGATATCGACCCGCATGCTCGCCGACTCCGGAATTGAATTCACAGACGTCCCGCCGCGAATGACGCCAATGTTGAAAGTACTTTTCGGCGACGTTGAAACCCGCGTTTGCGCAAACAAATGTATTGCCCTACCCAGCACCACGATGGGGTTGGGCGCGCCAAAGTCGCTCCAGGAATGCCCACCCGGGCCGCGCACGATCACTTCAAAGCGACGGCTGCCGAGCGCCTCAGCAACGATCGTGTCGGTGCCCGCCCCATCGAGAACCAGGCAGCTCCGGATCGCGTCTTTCCATCGCGAGTCGGAAAAAATGTGACGCATTCCGCGCAGGTCGCCCTCGCCCTCTTCACCGACATTTCCAATGAACAACAGCGAAAACTGATGTGGAAGGCTGAAATTTTCAATCGCCGCGGCTACGGCCATCAGCGCAGTGACGCCCGCTGCATTGTCAGAAATACCGGGCCCGTACAGCTTGGTTCCTTGCTGGCGAATGTTCAGCGGCGTGTTTGCAGGAAAGACCGTGTCGATGTGCGCACTGATCGTAAGAATGGAGTTTTGTTGTCCTCGCCGGAACCCGAGGACATTGCCGGCTCTGTCTTTGCTGACTTCCTTTATGCCAAGGGCATGGAACTGCTCGCTTACCCATTCTGCGCGCTCATTCTCGCCAAATGGCGGCGCTGGGATTCGCGCCAGCTCCATTTGCCACCGGGCAAACTCAGCCTCCTGGTCCCGGAACCACTGCAAAGCCGATCGCACCGCCGGCAGGGAAGCCAGTTGCGAGATTTCTTCTTCTACATTCGGGGCGTTCTCGGTCGGAAACGGACGGGCAGGTTGGCTCATTGCGAGTTCATCTTACAACTATTCCCTTGAACAATCTGTCGCGAAGTGTAAATTCCGCGCCATGCCATTTGGGATCGCAATCGGGCGCTCCTGTAAAATACAGTTCAGTGAGCGCGTCTTCGCAACTCGTTCAGATCGACCTCGGCCCCGTCGTTCGCCAGCCGAAGCCGTCATGGCTGCGCGCGAAGGCGCCGGTCGGTGAAAATTTTCATCAGCTCAAGAAACTGGCGCGCGGCCTTGGGCTGCATACCGTTTGCGAATCCGCTCAGTGTCCGAATATCGGTGAGTGCTGGAACCATCGCACTGCGACCTTCATGTTGCTGGGCGATATCTGCACACGACGCTGCGGATTCTGTGCCGTTCCCAAAGGCCGTCCGCTGCCGCTCGACCTCGATGAACCGCGCCGGGTTGCCGAAGCTGTGGCTACGCTGGGCTTGAAGCATGCAGTCATCACCAGCGTGAATCGCGACGACGACAATCTCGGCGGAGCTCGAATTTTTGCTGAGACCATTCGCGAGGTGCGCCGGGTCGCGCCTGATTGCCGCATCGAAGTGCTGATACCAGACTTTCAAGGCCTCGACGAAGCATTGCGAATCGTGCTCGATGCGCGCCCTGACGTACTGAATCACAACACTGAATCCGTCCCACGGCTTTATCGCGCAGTGCGGTCCGGCGCTCGCTATGAGCGCACTCTGTGCCTGCTGGAAAATGCCAAGAAATTTTCGCCGGGGATGGTAACGAAGTCTGGTTTGATGGTCGGCCTCGGTGAAAGTATGACTGAGTTGGTTGACGTCTTTCGCGATCTCGCGGAGCGCAAAGTGGATATCCTGACCGTCGGCCAATATCTGCGTCCGTCTCGCGATCACCTGCCAATCGCGCGCTTCTATACGCCCGAAGAGTTCCGGTACTTAAGAGAAGAAGCTCTGCGCCTCGGCTTCCGGCACGTAGAATCGGGTCCGCTGGTGCGCTCCAGCTATCATGCGCACGAGCAAGCTGACGCGACCTGCCAATAGTTAGTTTTAGAGAGCGGGCACGAATCTTCGTAT
>DAIPJJ010000119.1:0-13866 GCA_036770325.1 Terriglobales bacterium | reverse complement strand
GCGTTGGGTTCCTGGGTCTTGCCCGCTCTGGCAACTCCCACCTGTAAATGGCCACCACTCTTGCCCCGGTTGATTCCCGGGAGGTCGTTCGTTGCGACCACTGCCTTCTCGTTCAATTTCGCACATCCAATAACCTTTGCCGGCGTTGCCACGTCTCGCTCGACGAAGAGGAGCCCGAAATTGTAGAAATGCCCGTGCCGCAGATGATGCCGCCGGCGCACCGCGGCCACCTTAACCTCGCATCTTCCATCCGCGCCATGCGCCTGCGAAACGGCCTCAGCCAGCGTCAACTGGCCGGCCGCATGTGCGTACCGCGGACCTACGTCTCGAAAATCGAAAACGAAAAAGCCACGCCAACACTCTCTTCTTTAGAGCGTCTGGCCAAAGCCCTGGAGGTGACTGTGCCCGATTTACTGAGTGGAGGAGAACGAAACCGCCAGGAAGAAATCAGCGAGCTGATGAAAGATCCGTTCATCGCGGAAATGTTGCCGTTTGTTTCGTCGCTGAATGGGATGCAGATGTCGAGCATTCTCACGCAGGTGCGGGATCTGACGCTAAGACCGAGGCGTAGCGCGTAGTTCTCCTCCGTGGCCGTTCTCTGTGTAACTCAGTGTCCTCCGTGGTCAGGTTTTAAAAGCCCAACCACAGAGTTACACAGAGGAATTTCTCACAGAGGTGAGGAACAACTTTATCCGGGCGAACCAGCCAACGCTAAGCCGGAGCTGCAAAGTTCCGGCTTTTTTATTTTGAGGAACGCTAGTTTCCCGCGCCGCCGATCGACTGCTCTCGATATCGATCCATCAGCCGACCTCTGTTCTCGCGCAGATCCAGCCCACTGGAAGTCTCCGGATAAGCCTTCGACCCCATCAGTCCCTTCCAAAGAATCTGATTAAACGCTAGCGGATCAACCCGGTCTTCCACGGTGAAGTCCATTCCCTTCGTGGCTTCCGCCCAGTAAGCCGCGTCATGCGTCGATCGCGGAATTTCGATTCCGCTCTGCTTAGGCGGCAATGGAAGCTGAGTGTTGTAGAGCATGGCGGAAGGAACGGCGGTATAGCTCCAGGTCTTCTGATTCAGATCAAAGGCATCAGCCATGGCATTTGCCGATGAGTCGTTCAAATTCAGGTTCCCGATTCCGAGGATTTCCTCCATCGTGCGCAGCATGCTCAAAGTCGTGTACGGAGTGGAAACGACCGCCTTTTGCTTCACATAGGGACCAATCACGAAGGCCACACTGCGGTGCGAATCGACGTGATCGCCGCCATCTTGCGAATCATCCTCGATCACAAAAATCAGCGTGTCTTCCTTATAACGGCTATTCGCAATCTTCTGCACCAGCAATCCCACCGCGTAGTCGTCATCCGCGACCTGCAACTCAGGTGTATTCACGCCGAGGATCGCGCTTGCGAAGTCTCCGGTATGGTCGTGCATGAAACGCACCAGAGAAAGGTTCGGTAGCCCCGCCTTCGCATATTTCGTATCGAACTCGCGCTCCCATTCCTTGTAGCGGTAATAATCTGGAAAGGCATTGTCGAAGCTGCGGAAATAGATGTCAGTGTACGGGGCCAGGGCTGCGCTTGCGGCATAAGACACTTGCGTCTTGCTTGAAGCAGGGTCTAGCAGTAGCGGAATTTGATATTGCTTGCCACCGCTCATTTCGCCGCCATAGCGTGAAAGGTCGATAAAGAAGCCATAGTTGCGAACAGTCTTGTGAGCTCGCAACACGGCATTCCATAAATATCCCGTACCGTTCTCACCATCAGGTGCGTCGGGAGCTGCGACATTCGCAGTTCCGGGAAGGTCGTCGGGATCGTCCGGAGTGTCGGGATTTGCCGCTTTGCGTTCAGCTAACGTACCCATGCCAACGTTGATGTTGCGGTTTGTACCCTCCGACTCGTAGCTCGCTCCGCGTTCCGCGTAGTTGATGGGCGCTTCTTTTTCGATTACATCCGGTGAGCGCCCGGAAGTGGACCAGGACCAGCCGTCGTAGCTGACCTCAGCGGTATCGTAAAAGTTATCGAGAGTAACGAAGTCTTGCGCGAGCTGGTGAAAATTAGGCGTGACCACCTGCGGAAATTCCGTCAGCTCCGGATCACCGTTCCCCACAGGCATATCTCCGAGTATCTGATCATAGGTGCGATTTTCTTTGATGATGTAGATGACGTGCTTGATGTGCTGACGAAGGAAGGCTAGTTTCGCCGCGTCGCGTGCACTAGTGAAAGCGCGAAAACGGTTGTTGGTCGCAACCTGCTGCGTGAGCGCCTGCAACTCGCCGGAAGTTGCAGTTGGAAAACTCTGCAGTCCGGCTTTTATGAGTTGCAGGTTGTATTGATTTGTAGCGTCGCACCCGTGCGCTTTCAACGGTGTGAGCCCGCGGCAGCTTCCTGGATTCGGTCCGGTTGGCGATTTCCCATTGACCACATAAGTAAATTTGCCGTCCGCGCTGAAGCTCACTGAATTCGGATACCATCCCGTCGGAATCAGGCCAACGATGCGGCTTTGCGCCGGATCAGCGGAAAGATCCACTACCGCGACGTCGTTCATCCAGCCGTTGGTGACGTAAAGTTGTTTCTCGTCACGCGAAAGCGTCACGCTATTCGTATCGTTTCCCTTGAATTTCAATTTTGACTTGGGCAGCAGGCCCTCCGGCGCTGTAACCGGAATATTGGCTAACAGCTTGTTTGAGTTGGTGTCAACGATCCCGACGGAATCAGTATTGTCCTGCGCAACATACAACGTGGATTGACTCGCGTTCAGAACCATTCGGTTCGGCTGACCCGGAACATGAATTCGAGCCACGACTGAAGGCTTGTCGGCAATATTTACGACCACAATTTCGCGATCGCGAAGGCTTGAAACGTACGCTTCGTCGTTTCCTTTGATCGCTACCCATAACGGATATTCACCGCCCGGAACGCCAGATTTTTTCGGATATTCTTTCCCGGGTCGAAGATCGAGTTCATTCTGGACTGTCCATTGGTCATCGGTCCTCTTCAGGACGCTGATCGAATCGTTGTAGTAGTTCGCTACCACCAGCTTCGAGCCATCTTTTGTGATCGCAATTCCGGCGGCTTGCGGCTTCACATCGATTCCCACTCCAAGCCCATGATGCCCAAGAGCGCTCGGACTACCAGCCTGCTCGGCCCACATTCCGCTCTCTCCAAGCGAATAGCAATGCACGTTGTCATCAACTCCGCCGCTCACATAGAAGGCATCTCCGGAAGGATCGAACACAATTCCGCTGTACGTGTTCGCAACTTGAATGACCTGCTTCTGAACTGGCTTGTCCTGCGAAATGTCATAGACAAAAACGAACTGCGTCGAGTCTGCCGGAATTTGCGATCCGGACGATGAGTTCACCAGGTTGTATCCGCTTGTGAGGACCAGCAAAGTCTTGCCATCAGGGCTGATGACACTGGTTACCGCCTGACCAGCGAGATATTGCGGATTGTCAGGCAGGTGTGGGTTGAGTGGCACAAACGCTGCGCCAGTCGGCGCGAGTGGAGTGATCGTTTGGCCGCTGTTCGGGATGCGCTGTTCGGCGAGCGTATGCAAACAAGCGCACGCAGTAAGCAAGAGCGTGGTTACGATGCTTCTCAGTATGCGAATGTATTTCATCGCTGATTCAGGTTTCTGCCGAGCACAAAGTTTACTCAAGACCTTCGCCCTATCCTTGTGAATTTTTGTTACATGCATCGAATCAACCTTCATTGGAAGCGTTCGAAATGGGAATACAAATGCCATTTGATCCGCGAACGCCATTCTCGCAAGGAATTTTAGCTGTTAAAGTAAGCTTTTCGCGTTCTTGCCGCATCTATTTGGGTTCATTCAGAAAGCCGGAGGAGATCGATGCAGATTGCCGTAGTAGGCTCGGGATACGTGGGGCTGGTCGCGGGCGCCTGCTTCGCTGACCTTGGGCATAACGTCATTGTTGTTGACAATGACGAGCAGAAGCTTGCCGCCCTCAATCGCGGCGAGGTCCCAATCCACGAGAAATTTCTGCCCGAACTGCTGCACCGGCACCGCGGAAACCGTCTAAGGTTTTCTGATGACCTTGAGGGCGCGGTACAGGCGAGCGCTGCCATTTTCATCGCTGTCGGCACGCCACCTACCGAGCACGGAGAAGCCGATCTCTCCTACGTCGAGTCGGTTGCGCGCAGCATTTCCGGCGCGATCAATGGCTACAAAGTTGTCGTCGAGAAGAGTACGGTTCCGGTTTACACCAGCAACTGGGTACGCAAAATCATTCTACGCAATGGCGCTGAAACGGAAGAATTTGATGTCGCTTCAAATCCCGAGTTTTTGCGAGAGGGAACCGCAGTCACAGATTTCCTTTATCCCGACCGCATCGTAGTTGGTGCGGATACGCCTCGCTGCGCCTCAGTCCTGCGCGAAATTTACGCTCCCCTCGCAGACGGGAGTTATTACCTGAGGCCGGATGCGATTCCCCGCCCTGATCGCGCACAGATTCCACCGCCATTGATTGTGACCAGCGCTAAAAGCGCCGAGCTGATCAAGCATGCTTCGAACGCGTTTCTGGCAATGAAGATTTCCTTTATCAACGCGGTGGCCTCAATTTGCGAGAGCGTTGGAGCAAACGTGCAACAGGTCTGCCAGGGCATTGGCACCGACAGCCGGATCGGCCCGCGCTTCCTGAACCCTGGCGTAGGATACGGTGGCTCTTGCTTCCCCAAGGACCTGATGGCATTCCGGGCCGTCGCCCGCGACTGCGGATACGATTTTCGCCTGCTCGACGAAGTCATGCGTATCAACGAAGACCAACGCGACCGCTTCATCCGCAAGGTGCGTAGCGCGCTTTGGACACTTCGCGGCAAAAAGCTTGGCGTGCTGGGGTTGGCCTTCAAAGGCGGCACTGACGACATTCGCGAGTCACCAGCAATTCTGCTTATCAATTCTTTGCTCCAGGAAGGTTGCCATATCGCTGCGTACGATCCCGCGGCGCGCGATCGTGCGCGGGAGGCGCTGCACTCCAGCGTGCTTCTGACGGATGAGGCCTATGAAGCTGCACGCGATGCAGACGCTTTGCTGATCCTCACCGAATGGGAAGAATTCGCGACGCTGGATTTGGCTCGACTGAAGGCCGAGCTCAAGTACCCCATCATCATTGATGGCCGAAACCTGTATGATCCGGAGATGATGGCGGCGAGCGGCTTCACCTACTACAGCGTTGGCCGGCCGACGGCGAGTCCGGAACGTGCTTCTTCACTGGAGAAATCCGGTTCGCCTGAAACCCGCGCTAGAAAGAGTCCCAGATAATGAAACTGCGCGCGCTGGTGACAGGCGGAGCCGGTTTCGTCGGCTCTCACCTTTGCGATGCATTGCTGGCCGAAGGTTACGCAGTCGTTGCAGTCGATAACCTGCTCACGGGCCGCAGGTCGAACATTGAACACCTTCACAACGACGCAAGCTTTGAGTTCCAGCAGCTCGACATCAACCGGCCGTTCGACTGCGGGCCGGTAGACTACGTCTTTCACTTCGCTTCCCCTGCCAGCCCGGTCGATTACATGGTGCATGGCATTGACACGTTGAAGGTCGGCTCCCTGGGCACAATGCATGCGCTTGAGATCGCGCACAAGTACCGGGCCAAGTATCTGTTTGCTTCGACATCGGAGTGCTACGGCGATCCTCTTGAGCATCCGCAAAAGGAAACTTACTGGGGCAATGTGAACACCATTGGGCCCCGGTCAGTTTATGACGAGGCCAAGCGTTTCAGCGAAGCGCTGACCATGGCCTACCATCGATACAACAACGTCGATACGCGGATGGTGCGAATCTTCAACACTTACGGCCCGAGAATGCAGATCAACGATGGCCGTGTGATTCCGAACTTCATGAAGCAAGCTTTGCGCGGAGATGACCTGACCATCTACGGCGACGGCAAGCAGACGCGTAGCTTCTGCTACGTGAGCGATGAAGTCGAAGGCATCATGCGGCTGTCAAAATCAAACGAGCATTTTCCGGTAAATATCGGCAATCCGGATGAGTTCACTATCATCGAGTGTGCCGAACGTGTGATCGCGATCACGAATTCGAAGAGCAAACTTAAATACGAGCCGCTGCCTCAGGATGATCCCAAGCAGCGTCGGCCAGACATTACCAAAGCCAAAACTCTGCTCGGATGGGAACCGAAGATCAAGCTGGATCAGGGGCTCGAAATGTCGCTGGATTATTTTCGTGACGTAGTGGCCGCGGAGTTGCCCGCGAAAGCGTGACCACCGGAGTTCCTGTGCAATCCATTCAAGTTTTGTTCTGGGACGTTGGCGGCGTGCTCCTCACCAATGCATGGGACCATACGGAGCGTGATCGCGCATCAGCGAAATTCAGCTTAAACAAGGAAGACTTCGAACGCCGCCACAAGGAAGTTGTTGCCGATTTCGAGCAAGGCAAACTCAGCCTGGACGACTATCTCGCGCGCGTAGTTTTCTACCAAACTCGGAATTTCAGCCGCGATGAATTCAGGAAGTTCATGTTCTCGCTTTCTCAGCCCAAGCCCGAGGTTCTCGAATTCGCTCGCGTTCTTTCGACCAAGTACTTAATGGGCACCATTAACAACGAATCTCGCGAGCTGAATGAATATCGTCTTCAACAGTTCGGGTTGCGAGAAATTTTCGATCTGTTCGTCAGCTCCTGCTACGTAGGCCTACGCAAACCTGGGGAACAGATCTACCGCCTTGCCCTCGATCTGATCCAGAAAAGCGCGGACCAATGCTGTTTCATTGATGATCGCCCGGAAAACCTCGAAGGGGCCGCGAAAGTCGGCATGCGGACCGTGCTGATGCAAAATCCGGCGCAACTCAAACGAGACCTGCAGAATCTCGGCGTCAGCAGCGCAGCCTAAGACCCCGTGCGGTAAGCTATCCTTCCCTGAGCCGAATGCCCGCGAAAAAACAAAATCTGAAGATCGCGATGATCGGCAGTGGATTCATCGCCAAAGCGCACTCCAACGCCTTTCACCAGGTTGGGCATTTCTTTGATATTCCGTACTCGCTGGATCTGCGTGTGGTTTGTGCTCGCGACCAAGCGAAGTTGCAAACTTTCGCCAACCAGTGGGGATGGGCGGAAACCTCAACCGACTGGGAATCCGTCGTTCGTCGCAAAGACATTGACGTTGTCGACATAGCGGTTCCCAACCGCCTGCACGCTCCTATCGCCATAGCTGCGGCTGACGCCGGGAAGATAGTTTTTTGCGAAAAGCCGCTGGCAATGAACGTGAGCGAAGCGCAACGAATGGCGAGCGCTTGCAAACAACCGAACCTCGTCTGGTTCAACTACCGTCGCGTGCCGGCCGTCGCCTTCGCAAAGCAGTTGATCGACGAAGGCCGGATCGGCGAAGTATTCCACTATCGTTCCTACTACTTCAATCAGTCAGGCGTCGATCCCGCAAAAAGTCACACGTGGCGCTATCGCATCGAAGAAGCTGGTTCTGGCGCAATCGGGGATCTGCTCTCGCATTCGCTCGATATGGCCCTTTATCTGAACGGGAGCATTTCCGAACTCTCGGCCACGAAGCACACATTCGCTCCCGGCCGCGAGATCGATGATGCCGTGTCACTTCTGGCGAACTTCTCTAACGGCAGCCTTGGGACGTTCGACGCCAGCCGCTTTGGCGTCGGCCGGCGGAATGGCCTCGGCTTCCAGATCTTTGGTTCGAAGGGCAACTTGGCGTTCGATCTGGAAGAAATGAACAGTTTGCGGTTCTTCGACGCGACCGATCCAGGCCCGCTGCAGGCTGATCGCAATATTCTGGTCACGGGACCGGCTCATCCATACGCTTCGAATTTCTGGAAGCCCGGGCACGTTATCGGCTACGAGCACACGTTTATCGCCACTCTGGGCGATTTCCTCCAGCGCCTGGCCGACGGGAAAGAATTCCACCCTAACTTCAAAGATGCATTGAAAACACAGGAACTTCTCGCAGCGGTAGAGTCGTCAGCCGGCTCCCGGCAATGGACGAAAATCACGCAACTCTAACCCTTTTCTGACTTAGGTAACTTGCGGTAACTACTTTAGGAACCTAGCATTAAAGCGGCTATGCTGCGCAGTTTACTCCTCAGTGCGGACCGCGACACCATTCGTGTCCTCGCTCGGATCTTCAAAGATCTTGAGGTCGATATGGACCAATGTGGAGAAACTGAGAGCGCCCTATCCCAGGCTGTCGAGCACCACTACGACGCACTTCTGATCGACGATTCCATACCAGAATCACACGTAGCGCTGCAAAAGTTAATGGCACTGCCATCGTGCAGCACGTCCGTAAGAATCGTGCTCGCAGATCCTGAAACCGTGCTGCACACCGTTTTTCGCAATAGCACTCAGGTAGTTGTCTATAAGCCTCTTTCGCCTGATCGCGTAAGGCACGGTCTTAGGGCGGTACGGAATTTAATGACGCGAGAGCGGCGGCGCGGCAATGCTCGCGTAACCACGAGCCTTCCCGCACGAATGAGCCCCGCGCACGCAAGGGGCCCGGCAAAACAGATCGTTATTACAGACCTCAGCGAGACCGGTGCAGCAATTCGATGCAACCTCGACTATTTACCCGCCTCGGGGGGAGTTAACGTCGACTTCTCACTCCCGAATGAACCGGAATTGATCCACGCGACCGGGGAACTGGTCTGGCAAGACAACAAAGAACGTGCCGGAATTCGTTTTCTCGATATGCCGAGCCACGCCCGTAAGCAACTGGCTAAATGGATTAAAGACCACCCGGTTGGCGAACACCGCTCGGCCGCTCTTGTGGCCAGGGCGGGGAAATAACTACGCAAACAACTCTGCTTCCTTAAACCGCTTTCCTTTTTTGTCTTTTTCCGAAAGCAAAGGTTCGCGTACACCTTCCCAATCAATATTCAGTTCCGGATCGTTCCACAGCACCGTGCGCTCACATTCGGGAAAATAGAAGTTCGTCGCCTTGTACAGAACGTGAGCACCAGCCGAGAGCACCAGGAATCCATGAGCCAGGCCCGCGGGGACCCACAGCAAACGCTTGTTCGCTCCCGAAAGCTTCACGCTGTGCCAGCGTCCGAAACTCGGAGAACTACGGCGCAGGTCGACGAACACGTCCAGAATTTCCCCATCCAGTACCCTCACCAGCTTGCCTTGCGTTTGCTCCACCTGATAATGCAAGCCGCGCAGAACACGCTGTTTGGAATAAGAATGGTTGTCCTGGACGAATTTCGGCGGGATACCGAGCGCGGTGAATGCCTTCTCGTTGTAGCTCTCAAGAAAAAAACCGCGCTCGTCAGAAAAGACCTTGGGCTCAATCACCAGGGTCCCGACAATAGGCGTCTTCAAAACATTCATCTCGCGCTCAGAAGACCTGCTCTTTCAGCATTTGCAGCAGATACGCACCATAGCGATTGTTTTTCATGGCAGCAGCGGCGCGCTCTACCCGTTCCGCGCTGATGTATCCGTAGCGATAGGCGATCTCTTCCGGGCACGCCACCATGAGGCCCTGGCGGGTTTCGATGGTTTGAATGAATAACGACGCTTCGAGCATTGCTTCGTGTGTTCCCGTGTCCAGCCAGGCCATTCCTCGTCCCATGACTGCCACATCGAGCATTCCGCGCCGCAGATACTCGCGATTCACGTCAGTGATCTCCAGTTCGCCCCTTGCTGAAGGCTTAAGTCCTCTCGCGACCTCGACCACTTCCGAATCGTAGAAGTAGAGTCCGGTGACGGCATAGCGCGATTTCGGGACCTTGGGTTTCTCTTCGAGGCTGATCGCCTTGCCGTCAGAATCGAATTCCACTACACCATAGCGCTCCGGATCATGCACCGGATACGCAAAAATCCGCGCGCCTTTTTCGCACTCGGCGGCCTCTTTTACGCTCTTTGCCAGATCGTGTCCGTAAAAAATGTTGTCGCCGAGCACCAGAGCGCAGCAGCTATCAGCAATGAATTTTTCCGCGATCAGAAATGCTTGCGCAATGCCCTCCGGCCTGGCTTGCGATGCATATTCCACATTTAATCCAAACCTTGAACCATCGTCCAGAAGATGCTGGAATTTCGGCAAGTCATCCGGAGTCGAGATCAGTAAAATTTCCCGAATGCCCGCCAGCATCAGAGTCGTGAGCGGGTAATAAACCATCGGCTTGTCGTAGATAGGAAGCAGGCTTTTGCCAACGGCATTCGTCACCGGATAGAGGCGCGTCCCCGAGCCGCCGGCAAGAATGATCCCTTTGTATTTCGATGATTTCACAATCGGCAGATTGGGCATCGGGTTTGGATTTTAGCAGCCATGACGTAGCTACAGAGAATACTGCGTCGCCATCCATTGGCGATAGCTTCCGCTGGTCACGCCTTCGATCCACACTTGGTTCGCGAGATACCACTCGATCGTCTTCCGGATTCCACTTTCAAAAGTTTCTTTCGGACGCCAGCCCAGCTCAGATTCAATCTTCGTCGCGTCCATTGCGTACCGCCGATCGTGCCCGGGTCTGTCCTTCACGAATGTAATCAGCCTTGCGTGCGGTGTAACCGGATCCTTCGGGCAAAGCTCATCCAGCACCGAACATATCGTGTTCACCACATCCAGGTTCTTGATCTCGTTTCGACCGCCCACGTTGTAAGTCTCGCCAGGCCGGCCACCCGCAAGCACCGTGCGAATCGCCTCGCAATGATCGGTCACATAAAGCCAGTCGCGCACGTTCTGCCCATCGCCATACACCGGAATCGGCTTGCCCTGAATCGCATGCAGGATCACAAGAGGAATCAGCTTCTCCGGAAATTGGAATGGGCCGTAGTTGTTCGAGCAGTTGGTGGTGAGAGTCGGCAGACCATACGTGTGGTGATAAGCACGCACCAGATGATCAGACGCCGCCTTCGAAGCCGAGTACGGGCTGTTCGGCGCGTAGCGAGTGGTTTCGGAAAATGCCGCGTCGGTCGCGCTAAGCGATCCGTAGACTTCGTCCGTCGAAACGTGCAGGAACCGAAATTCAGATTTCCCGGCGCCGTTCATTTCCGACCAGTAAGCCCGCGCCTCTTCGAGCAAACTGAACGTGCCATTCACGTTCGTACGAATGAAATCGTCAGGACCATGAATCGAGCGGTCCACATGGCTTTCGGCGGCAAAGTGCACAATCGCGCGCGGACGATATTGCTTCAATACGCTCGCGATCAGCTCGCGATCGCAGATATCGCCGTGTACGAATTTATATTTGCTGTTTGAAGAGATCGAAGCCAGGTTTGCAGGGTTTCCCGCGTAGGTCAACTTGTCGAGATTAATGACCTCGCCGGCTTCGTTCCCCAACCACTGCAAAACGAAGTTCGAGCCGATGAATCCCGCCCCGCCGGTGACCAGAATTGTGCCTGTTGGATTTTTCAAGCCAGTTTCTGTTGGGCAGTTTCGGCCCTCTTCAATTTTATATAGGAGTCGCTGGTTCGAGTTGCGGATCGGGCTCGACCAGAACCTTGGCAAATACCTCGCGATCAACATTACCGCCGGTCAAAATAATTCCCACACGTTTGCCGCTAAGCGAGTCTTTCTCTTTCAGAGCGGCAGCAAGCGATGCAGCCCCGGCGCCTTCAACTGTATTGTGCGTCGTCGAGAAATAGACTCGCATCGCGTGCCGAATTTCTTCATCGCTGACGCGTACGAGGTGATCTACGTTCTCCTGAATGATTGCCAGAGCGTCGTCATCGGGAGTCCGGCATGCCATCCCGTCCGCGATCACGGTCGTCACTGGCGCTTCAATGCTTCGTCCAGCCGCCAAGGAAAGCGCGTATGCCGGAGCTCCCTCGGAAACAACTCCAACAATTTTCGTTTTCAGTTTCATCCCATTGCGAACGGCGCATCCCGAGCAAATCCCCGACCCCATTCCAATAGGAACGAAGACAACATCGAGATCAGGAACGACGGTAAACAATTCCATCCAGTAAGTCCCGACTCCTCTCAGGAAGTCGCGATGGAACGGCGGCACCATCTGCAAGTTCTGCTCTCGCGCCAGGTCCTGCGCGTACTCGCGCGATTCCTGAAAATCGTTGCCGAATTCGATCAGCCGCGCGCCCTGGCTTCGCATTGCATTGTTCTTCTCGCTGCTGTTGCCATGCGGTACGACGACGGTCACCGGAACATTGAAGCGCGCTCCGGCGAGCGCCACGGATTGCCCGTGATTCCCGCGAGTCGCCGTAATCAGACCCTTCACATCTCTTCGCGTCCGAAACAACTCTGCCGCGTACACAATTGCGGTGCGAGCTTTGAAGGCGCCAATCGGAGTATGGTTCTCGTGTTTCACCCATACCTTTGTGCCGAGATGCTCGTTCAGGAGCGGCCACGAGATCTGCGGAGTCGGCTGCATGAGCGCGTATACCAGCTTTTGCGCTTCCGCGATTTCGGCCAACGTGGGAAGGAAAGTTGCAGTTGTCTCTACGAGCATCCCTCAATATACGACACGGAACCGGGCCGGTGCTCGTCCGGATACGGCGGAATCATGAGAAAGCTGAGATACAATCTCCGACAATCTGACGCGTGGGGGAAATGTATTGAGCAAGCCAACTTCGGTCAAGCCTCTTGCCGCAGCCCTGATGCTCCTGGTGCTGATGGCAATGCTCGCGGGCGGAGCTGTACGGTGGGAATCAATCACCATAGATGAGATTGCGCATACTGGCGCGGGTGTGAGTTACCTGCAAAAGCTCGACATGCGGATGAACGAGGAGCATCCCCCGCTGGCAAAAGTGATTGCAGCATTACCACTCGTCCTTCGCGGCGTTCACGCCGACTACTCCCACATTTCCTGGACATTCAGCGGTCAGCGGGTCTTCAACCAGTTGTTGGGCGAGTGGGTATTCGGCGACTATCTACTGCTGCGCTGGAACGATCCCATATCAACCATCATGTGGGCACGAGTCCCCATGCTGCTGGTGACCCTTCTACTGGGTTTTGTTTTGTATTGGTATGGGTCGCAGCTTGGCGGCACTCCATGGGCAGGCCTGCTTTGCCTTGCTGTATTTGTCTCGATGCCGCCATTCCTGGCGTTCGGCCCGCTGGTGATCACCGACGTCGTGATCACGTTCTTCTGGGTACTCGCGGTCTGGACTCTGCCGCAGATGTGGCATTCGCCCGCGCGTTCCCGGGTCATCAAATTCGGCTTGATACTGGCCGGTGCATTCCTGAGCAAGTTCTCGGCAGGTCTATTGTTTTTCGTGTTCATTGCCGTAGCCATCAGCATGCGGCTGCGGCCCCTCGCGGGACAGCCGAGTGATAGGTCAGAACTGCGGGTTTGGCGCCGGCGAGCGTGGCGCAACATCATAAAGGCAAATTTGTGGGCAGCCTTGTTTGTGTACCTCGTCTACTTCATTCTCTCCTGGAATCAATCCACCGATTCGTTCAGCGTCATTCCGCATTTTCCAGCTTCAGCGATTTTGCGACGGTTGCTTATGCCGCCGTGGATCTATTTGCGCGGATTGCTTGAATTTGTTTTAAGCGCCGGCAGCCGGCCGACGTTCATTCTCGGTCACGCATATCCCCACGGAGTCTGGTTTTATTTTCCGGTTCTGGTACTGCTGAAGACACCGTTAGCCGTCCTTCTATTGTTTCTGCTAGCCATCTTTGCGGCTGTCTTGTTCAAAGTTGAAAAGCTGCGCGAGGCGCCAGCTATTCCTGCCGGCATGGAGCTGCATTGGCGATGCGCATGGGTTTCACTCGTCATTTTCACCGCGGCATGCATCCTGAACCGTTTGAACATTAGCATTCGACATTTCCTGGTGCCGCTCGCGCTCATGATTCTCCTGATCGCGCCTCTGCCTCGTCTGCTTCTACTGCTCCGGCGACAGCATGCTCGTATAGCGCGCCTTGCTAGAGGGACGACAATCGTCTTATCAGCGGCGACAGTGCTCACCGCGATCGCAGCG
>DAIPJJ010000118.1:0-13874 GCA_036770325.1 Terriglobales bacterium | reverse complement strand
CGATAGTCGCAACCGGGGTTCTCTGGTTGTTTAAGCGTGCCAGCCAACAGGGGTTAACAAGGCTTTTGGGAAAGAAAGACTGGCCATCTGTCGATGACTACTGAGAACCCCTTCAATTAAACTAGTCTCCGCACGGAGAAGTTCATGACCACAGCTACCCGGACCGATCCCCTTTCTTTTCTCACCGACCAACTGGACGATCTCAAGAACAAAGGCACCTATTTTCGACTCCGCGTTCTCGACGACGAGCAGGCTGCCGAATGCACATTTGACGGCAAGCATGTCATCAATCTCGCTTCGAACAATTACCTGGGCCTTACTACCCATCCCAAGCTGCGCGAAGCCGCCCTTGAAGCCACGCGCCAATACGGCGTCGGGTCCGGCGCCGTGCGCACCATCGCCGGAACCATGAAAATTCACATGGAGCTGGAAGAGAAGATCGCGCGCTTCAAGAACGTCGAAGCCTGCGTCGTTTTCCAATCTGGGTTCACAGCCAACGCGGGAACCGTCTCCGCCGTTCTTGGCAAAGAAGATTTCATCATCTCCGACCAGCTCAATCACGCCTCGATCATCGATGGCGCGCGCCTCTCCCGCGCAAAGATTCTCGTCTTCGAGCACAAAAACATTGCCGATGCCGAAGCCAAGCTGGCCAGTGTTGCCGATCAGCCCGGCAAGAAGCTGCTCATCACTGACGGCGTATTCTCCATGGATGGCGACATTGGCCCACTGCCCGCGCTGTGCGATCTCGCCGAGAAATACGGCGCCATCATGATGGTCGATGACGCGCACGCTTCCGGCGTTCTCGGCCGCAACGGCCGCGGCACCATTGACCACTTCAACGTTCACGGCCGCGTCGACATTCAGGTCGGAACTTTGTCGAAGGCAATCGGCGCGCTCGGCGGCTACGTCTGCGGATCACGCGATCTCATCGAGTTTCTCTATCATCGAGCCCGCCCTTTTCTGTTCTCCACCTCGCACCCGCCGTCCGTCGCAGCCACCTGTATCGCCGCATTCGATGTTCTCGAGCAGGAGCCTGAGCGGATCGAAAAACTTTGGGAGAACACCCGCTTCTGGAAAAAGGAACTCGGCCTGCTCGGCTTTGATATCGGGGGTAAGACTACGCCCGCGAGCGAGACGCCGATCACACCCATCATCATCGGCGACGGCAAACTCACCATGGATTTTTCCCGCGAACTGTTCAAAGAAGGCGTGCTGGGAACAGGAATCGCCTATCCGACCGTGCCGGAAGGAAAAGCTCGCATACGCACAATCATGACCGCAACCCACACGCGAGACGAACTCCAGCGCGCACTCGAGGTTCTGAAAAAGGTGGGCAAGCAAATGGGAATTTTGAACTGAAGCAAACGCCACCAAAACAAAACCCCGCCCAAGCCTAACTTGAGCGGGGATGTCTCTCGTAAATTAGCCCTGCCTAGGGCTTCTTCTTCGGCGTTGCGTTTTTCTTTCCGTAGCTGGTCTGAATGCTAGCATTCAAAGCCGCCAACATCTGCTTAGCTTCCTCGGCATGGGGGCCGGTTGGCTGCAGTTCCAAATACTTCTGGTAAGCCTCGGTGGTTCCATCCGGCGCAGCGATCTTGCCGCTGGCATCAGCGGTTGCCATGCCGATCAGGTTCTGCGCTTTCCAGAAGTAGGCGTCAGCGTGGTTCGGGTCCGCCGCTATCGCTTTATCGAACGCATCGATCGCTTGCTTGCGGATGTTCACGTCATTGCTGGTATTCGAATTAGTAAGGATCGCCCCGAGATTGAAGTAGTACTGCCCGGCATGTGCCGGATCCAACTGCGCTGCCTGATTGTAGGCATCCACCGCCTCGGACGATTTGCCCACGTGGGCCGCGGCATTGGCGAAGTTGTCGTAGTACGCAGCCAGTCGCTGCTTCTCGGCGACCTGCTGCACGGCGTTCTTTGCCGGTTGCGCAGTCTGGCCTTGCCCTTGTGCCTGACCGTTTGCAGGCGCGCCTTGCGCCGGAGCCGCACCGCCCGGATTCGCAGAGCCTGGATTCGCAGAGCCTGGAGCCGCACCGCTTGGGTTCGTTGCGGCTGCCGGCTCGTTCTTTGATTTGTAAATATCCAGCGCTTTGTGCAGGTCGTTGTAGGCTTCGGTGTAGCGCTTGGTTTTCTCGGCAGCGTCGGTTTGAATTTTGGCCGAATCGAGATACGCGCCGCCCAGCCGGAACCAGACCAGGTCCTCGTCCGGCGCCATCTGCGTAGCTTCAGTCAGTGTCGCGATCGCCGAATCGTAGTTCGGAGGATTGCCCTGCTCGGCAGCCGTTGCAGCCTTCAACTTCTCGTTGACCGCACCGATGTTCTTATTTTTCTCTTCGATTTTCGCGTTCTGCTCCTGCTGTTGCTTTACTTGGTCTGGAGTCAGGCCCTTTTCCTTCGCGGTCTGCTCGATCTGCTGTTGCTGGGCTGCCTTCAGATCGAAATCGAGGTTCGCTTCACCCGTCTGAACCTTGTAGCCGTTGACTTTGTCCAGTTCCTTGCCGTCTTTGTTAAGACTGACCGTGTATGTGCCGACGTCGATACCGAGCGAAAAGTACTTCCCCTTCTTGTCGGTCTTGATGTTGTAGGTGCGGCCGGTATCAGTGTTGTGCCAGGTCACCTGAGCTCCGGTGATGGGATTACCCTCGGCATCCTTGCAGGTGCCTTGCACGGTTGCGGTTTGCGAAAACGCCGGTACTGAAAATGCCAGCGACAGACACGCTATGACTGCCATGTAGAAAAGATTTCGTTTCATTGAAGCCTCCAGGCTGGGCCGCGCGAGTTTGCCGTTTTTCAACAATGGACGGCAGCGGCCAAGTTTAAACCTTCTCGACGACAGGAACATACGGGAGCGGGTCTGCAGCTCCCGCCTCCTGAAAAGCTCTCAGCCGCAATACACAACTGTCACAAACTCCGCAGGCGCGGTCTTCGCGGCTATAACAAGACCAAGTCAAATCGAACGGCGCGCCCAGTTCAAGGCCGAGACTGACGATCTCTGCCTTGCGCATTGCAATCAGCGGTGTCACTACTTCGATGCCGCCTTCTTTGGTTCCGGCGCGAATCACCTGGTTGTATGCCTGGTAGTACGCCGGGCGGCAATCAGGATATCCAGAGCTGTCCTGCTCAACCGCGCCAATATAGATTTTAGACGCTCCCAGCACCTCCGCCCAACTCACCGCAACCGCCAGAAAATGTGCGTTGCGGAAGGGAACGTAGGTGACCGGAATCTCGCGGCCTACGTCTTGAGATTCGGGCACGGCGATGGTTTCGTCCGTCAGAGCTGACCCGCCGATGGCCTTCAGCGCTTCATTGCGCACGATCAATCGAGTGCGAATTCCAAGCCGGTCGCATATACCCTCAAACGATTCCTGCTCCCGCCCTTCCGTCCGCTGTCCGTAACTGACGTGCAGCGCGGCAGTTTCATAGTCGCGGACAGCCAGCGCCGCACAGACACACGAGTCCATGCCTCCACTGAGAAGAACGACGCATTGAGGCGATTGAGTCATTGATTCATTCAGTCATTGAATCATTTCCGTTCGGTTTTGACGTTTCAATGATTGAATGACTCAATGTCTGAATGATTCAATCCCCCGATGATTCAATGATTCAATTGCTAAACTCCCTTCAGCGCCGGATCCCAAATCAGCTTATGAATCTGCAATCCCAGCCTGGCTGGAACATTGTCCTCGAGCATCCATTCGGCGAGCTGCTGCGGATCGAGCAGACAGTTCGATGCGTCGCGCACACCCGAAGCCTCTTTGCTGAACGCCGGGGAAAAAAGCACCGCGTTTACACGATGCGTCAAATCGTGCCGGAGAGTGAAATCACGCGCAAATTCATAGTCCGCGCGGTCACTAATCACAAATTTAACTTCGTCGTGAGGAAGCAATGCTTCCAGGTTCTCGATGCGAAATGTATCGCCTTCGCCAGAACCCGGACACTTCACATCAACAATCTTGACCACACTCGCCGGAACCCGCTCCAGCGGACGCTCTCCGCTGGTCTCGAGCAGAACTTTGTAGCCAGAATCAATCAGTTGCTGCATGAAGGGCACCAGCTCGCGCTCCTGCAACATCGGCTCGCCGCCAGTGATTTCAACAAACCCTCCGCTCGGGCTGAGCCGCTTTACTTCGTCGAACACCTGCTCCGGCAACATTTTTTCGCCGCCATGAAAGCTGTACTCCGTATCGCACCACGAGCAGCGCAGATTGCATCCGGTCAGGCGCACGAACACACACGGGACTCCCGCGTATGTCGATTCCCCCTGCAGCGATTTGTATATTTCAGTAATCTGCATTGCATTCAGTTCCCAGTTGCCAGTATGATCTGCCCATATTTGCTGCTCTAGTAGCAACCGGCAACTGGCAACCGGCAACTATTCACTGTATTTCGCCGTCGTCGAATCCGTCTCAAACACTGTCACATCCTTCACCTGAACGCGGCCATTGGTGGTCTTCTTCAGCCTCACATTCGTTTCGTCGAAGAAATATTTCGCCAGATTTTCAGCAGATGGATTCAGTTTAGTGAACGGCTCGATTTCATTGATCATCTGATGATCTAGTCGCTCGATCACTGGCCGCATCACTTCCCGCAGATCTTTGAAATCAAGCAAGAGCCCGGCAGGATCCAGTTCCTTACCCGCAAGCGTCACGCGTACCTTGTAGTTGTGGCCATGCGGGTTCTCGCACTTGCCTTTGTAGTTGCGCAGGTAGTGTCCCGCAGCAAACGAATCTTCAACTGTGACTTCGAACATGGGCCCTCGGAGGCAGGAATATCGGCAAAGGTGTATTTTACCGCCTGCGAGCACACGCCCTCTTGCGCACGCTGAAGGGACGATTTCAAACTTGCGCGGAGCACCAAAAACCAACCTGTCCGGAATCGGACAGCGCCCCACCCTGTCGTGAGATGGTCGTGTGTTCCAGTGTTCCTGTCCCATCTCCTTCAGCCTCGACTCGCGCGCGAACTTACATTAGCGTGACAGCTTTGGTGTATTCTTCTCGGTCAATCTGCTCGAATCAGGAGGGTTCGTGCGTCCATTTCAAACGTTTTTCATCCTGGCGGTGCTGCTCGGCGCGCAGTGCGCCGTGGGGCAAGTGAAGTCAGCGGATTCATCAAACACGAATATCGCCCAGGAACACTTCAACATCGACGACATCGACCGCAACGTCGATCCCTGCGTCGACTTCTACGCTTACACCTGCAACAAGTGGATGGCTGCGAACCCCATCCCATCCGACCAGGCTTCCTGGTCGCACTGGGACAAGATGCTGCTCTGGAACGAGCAGGTGCTGAGAGAGGCTCTTGAAGCCGCGTCGAAAGACGATCCCAAGCGTACGGCCGTGCAGCAGAAGATCGGTGACTATTACGCCTCCTGCATGGATGTGTCTGCCGTCGATCAAAAGGGCGTTGCGGCCATCCAGCCCGAGTTCGACCGGATCGCAGCGCTTACCAACAAATCGCAATTGGCAACAGAGATCGCGCACATTCACGCGCTCGAATTTCAACTTTCGCCAGCTTCGAACTCCGGCTCAAGCACAGTGGCATTCGGATTCGGTTCCGGCCAGGACCTCGACAATGCCAGCCTGGTTGTTGCACAGGTCGATCAGGGTGGCCTTGGACTGCCTGACCGCGACTACTACACGCGCGATGACGCAAAGTCCACCGAGTTGCGGCAGCAATACCTCGCTCACATTCAGAAGATGTTTGAACTTATCGGCGAGAATACCTCGCAGGCATCGGCCGACGCGAAAACCGTCATGGAGATGGAAACTGCGCTCGCCAAAGCTTCCATGGATATCGTAAAACGCCGCGATCCTGCGAACTTGAATCACAAGCTGAGCGGGCAGGAACTGCGGGCGCTCACTCCCGATTTTTCCTGGGACGACTATCTGAAAGCGGTCGGTGCGCCAGCAACCGATCACTATTTGGTTGCAACGCCGGATTTCTACAAAGGTTTCGATCAGCTCATCGTTAGCTCCTCTCTGGACAATTGGAAAGTCTATCTTCGCTGGAACTTGATAAAGGCCTCTGCTCCTCTGCTGAACAAACCGCTGGTCGATGAAAGCTTTGATTTCTACGGCCGCAAGCTCTTTGGTCAGCAGGAGCAGCGTCCCCGGTGGCGGCGTTGCGTCTCATACATCGATCGCGACCTCGGCGAGGCCCTCGGCCAGGCATATGTTGAGCGTGCCTTCGGACCTGAGCAGAAAGCCCGCATGTTGAAGTTGGTACACGGCCTTGAAGCCTCACTCGGAACCGACATCGAACAGCTCGACTGGATGAGTCCGGAAACCAAGAAGCAAGCTTTGGTCAAGCTGCATGCGATTGAAGACAAGATCGGATACCCGAACCACTGGCGCGACTATTCGAGTGTCAACATCGTTCGTGGCGACCTGCTCGGCGACGCCTATCGCAGCGGTGAGTTCGAACTTCACCGCCAGCTCGCAAAAATTGGCAAGCCCGTCGATCGCGGGGAGTGGGGCATGACTCCACCGACGGTCAACGCCTATTACGATCCGCAACTGAACACGATCAATTTCCCAGCGGGGATCCTGCAGCCGCCCTTCTTTGACAAAAACGAGGACGACGCCGTGAACCTCGGCGCGGTCGGCATGATCATCGGCCACGAAATGACCCACGGCTTCGACGATCAGGGCCGCAAGTTCGATCCGCAGGGAAACCTGCGCGATTGGTGGACTGCCGAAGATGGCAAGAAGTTCGAGGAACGCGCCAAGTGCATCGCGGACGAATATTCGAGCTTCGAAGCTACTCCCGGAACAAACATTAATGGCAATCTGACGCTGGGCGAGAACACCGCCGACAACGGCGGCGTGCGAATTGCTTTAATGACACTGAAGAATTCTCCCGAAGGAAAGCAGTCAGCCGATGCCAAGGCCGGCGCAATGACGCCGGACCAGCGGCTGTTCGTTTCTTATGGGCAAACCTGGTGCACCAACATGACGCCCGAAGTTCTGCGCTTCCTGGCGCAGGCCAATCCTCACTCGCCGCCGAAAGCAAGAATCAACGGCGTAGTTTCCAACATGCCGGAGTTCCAAAAAGCCTTTAGCTGTAAAAAAGGCCAACCCATGGTCCGCGAGAATCAGTGCCACGTCTGGTGAAGAACTTCCGTTCGCCACGGATTCACGCAGATTCACACGGATCAAAGGGCACGATCAATCGTCCACCAAAGTGGGGAGCGGATCGGAGCCTCGGAATTACATCCCCTGTTTTGAATCCGTTTAGATCCGCGTTCATCCGCGCTTGCTTTTGAAGTACTAATCCGCTCCACCAGCGTAAGTCCGTGCCTGCTTTGAAGTTAGCTCTGGTTACTAAAGGACAATGACCCCAGTAATCTTGCCGCTCAGGCAACGCTCCGGCATACTCGCTTCACCTACCACAGAACCTGGGAGACGGGGTTAGAAGTGGCGGCTCGGCCGCTATTGCTGACCCCGATTTTTTTGCCCCTCCAACTCTGATTAAGCACCAGAATCGTCAACAGTATTTCGGCCATTGGCCGATATCTTTGGCCGTTTCCACAGAGTAATTTCCTACAATCAGGTGTTCACGAAAACGTACCAAAATCTGCTCGCCAAGGCTGGGATCATGAAAAAGCTGTCACTGGTACTCATGTTGTTTGCCCTGGCCGCGACCTGCTTTGCCGCCGATGAAGACGACAATCCGGCCGTGGACCGCGTAAAGGCCGCTGCCATCGTGCTCGAGGAAATTCAAGCCACGCCCGACGTTGGCATTCCCGATGAAGTCATGGGCTCTGCTGAATGCGTCGCCGTCGTGCCGTCAATGCTCAAGGCCGGATTCGTCGTCGGCGCGCAATACGGGCGCGGTGTCGCCAGTTGCCGCACGCCCAAAGGTTGGAGCGATCCCGCATTTTTCACGATTCACGGCGGAAGCTTTGGCCTGCAGATTGGCGGTCAGGCAGTCGACTTGGTCATGCTGATCATGAACCACAAAGGCATGGACAACATGCTGAACAGCAAATTCAAACTCGGGGCTGATGCCACCGTCGCCGCCGGTCCGGTTGGCCGCCATGCCGCGGCTGATACCGACTGGAAGATGCGCGCTCAGATACTAAGTTATTCACGCGCGCGCGGCGTGTTCGCGGGACTTGAATTGAACGGAGCGATGGTGAAACAGGACCGCGAGAGCACCCGCATCTTCTATGGCAAGATGCAGCCGTTCTCGACTTCGCTGCAAACCGCCACATCTCCCGAGGGCGCGCTGCCGTTCCTGCAAGGCCTCTCGAAGTGGGCGAAGATAACCAGTAAGTAGAATCGGCTTCAGGCGTTAGGCATCAGGCTCTAGGCTTTGCGGTGCGAAGCTTAGAGCTTTTTATTTGGGACAAGTACAAAAGTTCGACCACAGAGATCACCAACTTCCAGAGAGAAATCCAGAGAGTTTTCTAGGTCCCTCCGTGGATTTTCTCTGTGTACCTCTGTGCCCTCTGTGGTTAGGCTTTTCGCGCCCTCAACCCTGCTACGACACCGTGCGAGCAACAAAAAAGCTCCAGGTTTCGCAAGCCGAACCTGGAGCCATTGGAATTTTTCCTAAAACCTGATGCCTGGAGCCTGAAGCGCTTTTACCCGTTCTCGTTTCCCGCCCGCTTCCAGGAAACAAATTCGCCAATCGTAGATCCTGTGCTTGAAGACGGCTGCTTGTAGCTCTCGACTTCGGATCGTGACGCCTCTTCGCCCACAGCTCGAATGCTGAGCCCGACCTTCTTCTCTTCCGGCGTCATCTTGATGATCTTGAAATCGTGCTCCAATCCAGGCTCAAGATGCACCGCAAGTCCATTCCCGTCCACGGCTTCCGAATTGTGGCAGAGTCCTTCGACGCCCTCAGCGATTTCGACAAATGCGCCGAACGTTGCAACCCGAAGAACTTTCCCGTGAACAATATCCCCCACGCGGTGTGTATCGAAAAATGTTTCCCAAATGTCCGGTTGAAGCTGCTTTACTCCGAGCGACAAACGCCGCTTCTCGGAGTCGATCGCCAGAACCACCGCCTTCACCCGATCGCCCTTCTTCAACACTTCTGAAGGATGTTTCACCCGCTTGGTCCAGCTCAGGTTGCTCACGTGAACCAGGCCGTCAATACCTTCCTCAATCTCAATGAACGCGCCGAAGTCGGTCAGATTGCGCACCCGTCCCTCCACCGTCGCGCCAACCGGATACTTCTCAATCAACGAATCCCACGGATTCGCCGCCAATTGCCGCATCCCGAGCGAAATCCGCCGCTCGGTCGGATTCACATTCAGCACCACGCATTCAACCTGATCATTCACGCTGACCAGCTTCGACGGATGCTTCGCCCGCTTCGACCACGTCATCTCGCTGACATGCACCAGACCTTCGATTCCCTGCTCCAGTTCTACGAACGCACCGTAATCCGTGACGCTGATCACGCGTCCGTTCACATGCGCGCCCACCGGATACCGGTGTTCCGCATCCAGCCACGGATCGGGCGTGAGCTGCTTGAATCCAAGCGATACCCGCTGCTTCTCACCATCAAACTTTAGGACCTTGACCTGAATTTGATCTCCAACATTCACCAGATCGCGCGGATGCGTCAGCCGCCCCCATGACATGTCGGTGATGTGCAGCAGGCCGTCGATTCCGCCGAGATCGACGAACGCTCCGTACTCGGTCAGGTTTTTCACCACGCCCGTAAGGACCGCGCCTTCCTGCAAATGTTCAAGCAGCTTTCCTTTTTTCTCGTTCTGCTCCTGCTCGAGAAGCTGCTTGCGCGAAACCACCACGTTGCCGCGCTTCTTATTCAGCTTGACGATCGCAACATCGAAACTCTGGCCCTTCAGGTTGTCCAGATTCCGCACCGGACGCAGATCGATCTGCGAACCGGGCAGGAATGCGCTGGCCCCGAGAATATCGACAGTGACGCCGCCTTTTGTACGATCCGTGACCGTCGCCTTTATCGGCTGGTTCTCGCTGTATGCCTTCTCAATCTCATCCCACGCGCGCAGCTTCTGAGCCTTTTGGAACGAAAGATTGATGTAGCCTTCTTCCGTCTCGCCCTTATCGCGCACCACATGAATTTCATCGCCGGGCTGGAACTTCGGCTTTCCATCGTGGTCCGCCACTTCTGCGACCGGCAGCATACCTTCAGACTTCGCGCCGATATCCACCACGACGTGCGTCGGCGTGATCTTCACGACCGTGCCCTTCAGCACATGGTCTTCGCCCTCAAGTTCCTCAGTCTCAGTGGTGAAGCTTTCGAGCGCGGAAGCAAAGTCATCGACCGCCGGCTTCTGCTCGTCTTCGTGGCTGGCGTGCTCTGCGGCCTGGTCGTTGGTTGCGTCTGGGTTAGGTTGCTGTTCGGTCAGTGTGGTTGTGATTGAATCGGAATAGGTGTTGGTGTCGTCGAACAAGGTCATTGCCTCTCAGCGGTGTCAGAGACGGGCTGGTTACAGAACTGCTGGTTGGGTTTCTGTTATGTTGCCCAGTTTATGTTGGCCCATCCGGGCGGATGAGCAAAATCCAGCACTCGTAAAGCTCGATCCCGAATCCCAAAGGGAACTCTTCGACTATAGCAACCGCTCGGAAAAGGTGTCAATCGAGCAAGTCGGATATTAACAATCGTATAATCTGGCGATCTCGTGATCGGGTCATCGGTGATCTGAAAACCGTGGGAGGCAGTAAACAGGAACAATTACGGTTACGCACGAAGAGATTCGCTTTGCGAGTAATTCGGCTATTTCAAAGATTGCCTCGTTCTCCTGAAGCTCAAGTAATTGGCCGGCAGTTGCTTCGATCAGGAACGTCGATCGGGGCTAACTATCGAGCAGCAGGGCGTGCAAGGTCACATGCAGAATTCGTTTCCAAGATTGCGATTGTTCTCGATGAAGCGGACGAGACGGTATTCTGGTTAGAATGCCTGATCGAGTCACAGATTGTAAAAACCAGAACTACTTCAAGACCTGCTGGCGGAAGCAAACGAACTAGTCGCCATTTTTGCCGCCTCTTACCGGACTAGCCGGAATTGATTTAGATCACCCTGATTCAGATCACACAATGACCCGGTCACCAGATCACCCGATCCAATAATGGACTACCTCTGGACCCCCTGGCGCTACGCCTACATCACTGCCGCTACAAAGACGGACGGCAAATCCGGCGAGTGCATTTTCTGTGAGTTGCCCAAGCTCTCAGATGAAGACGCGAAGATCGTCTATCGCGGGAAGCACTGCTTCATCATTCTGAATAGCTTTCCCTACACCTCAGGCCATGTCATGGTTGTCCCATTCGCCCATTTGGACGAGCTGCAGAAACTGCCCGAAGCCGCCGCCAACGAGATGATGGCGCTCTCACAGAAAATGGAAGGCGTACTGCGGAACATTTACTCGCCCGACGGAGTCAATCTTGGTATGAACCTCGGCCGCGCCGCCGGAGCCGGAGTCGCCGGCCACTGCCACATGCACATCCTCCCGCGCTGGGTCGGCGACACAAACTTCATGACCACCGTGGCCGAGAGCCGGGTGCTGCCGGAAGCTCTGGAAGAAACCTACAGGCGCCTGCGCAAAGCATTGCAGGGCTAGAGCTGCATATCACCTGCCGCGGAGCGGGAATGTAAATAGCCCAGGATGTTGATCCAGACGAGACAATTAACCTCCATCGTCGTGTAGGCATACAGGCGGACACTTCTGTCCGCCGAATTCCAGTAGTAAATTCCAGTTCGGGAACGTTTTCTCATTGCGGGAATCGCGAATTGGCCTGGCAGGATTACATTCCGAAAAACTTGCAGTTACTCTACGAAATTCGAGATTACCATCACGCTGCCACAATACTTGCCAACGATTTTCGGACGGAATTTGGCCAAGTCTGCGAAGCGCTAACTAAATTTCGAATAGCAACCGACGATATTCTGACCAGAGGCGGAAACGAGTCAGCGATCCCGAAGAAATTCTCGGCTATCCTACGACCGATGGAGTGGAAGGAAGAAAAATTGCAAGCGAACCTGATGGTCGGCGACAAGACCATCAGCAGTGATACGCATCGAATCGACTATGTGAAGGGCAGAGTCGCGCTGGATGTTGAATGGAATAGCAAAGATCAGACATTTGACCGAGACCTGTATGCATTTAGAACGTTCTTCGAATTTGGCAAGATTAGCGTTGCGATTCTGATCACAAGAAGTGAGCAACTGAATCCGGTTTTCGCGAAGCTGAAGGTTAGCGCAAAATATGGGGCCAGCACTACCCATCTCGGGAAACTCTGGCCCCGCCTGGATGCAAGTCGTCACGGAGGATGCCCTGTGTTAGTCTTTGGAATAACACCAGCCTCTATTTCTAATTGGAAAGGTCGAGAGAGCTGATGCCCTCCGTTGCCCAAGATCTGCTACGCACACTTAAGGACAAAAAATATGGCTGCATTCTCGCCGACCCTCCGTGGCAATTTCAGAACCGAACAGGGAAAATCGCCCCCGAGCATAAACGTCTGGCACGTTATTCGACTATGACCCTTGAGGACATAGTTGGATTGCCAGTTAAATCGATTGCAAGATCTACCGCGCACCTTTACCTGTGGGTTCCAAACGCGCTTCTCCTCGAAGGACTGAAGGTGATGGAAGCCTGGGATTTCACCTACAAGACGAATATTGTCTGGCACAAGATTCGGAAAGATGGAGGGCCCGACGGAAGGGGGGTAGGCTTCTATTTCCGAAATACAACCGAGCTTGTTCTTTTCGGAGTGCGTGGCAAGAACGCTCGTACCTTGGCACCCGGGCGCCGACAGGTCAATGTCATCCGATCTCAGAAGCGTGAGCATTCCAGGAAGCCCGATGAGATTTACAGCATCATCGAGGCTTGCAGCTCCGGCCCATATTTAGAGCTCTTCGCGAGGGGCACGAGACGGGGATGGGATATTTGGGGAGACCAGTCGGAGGAGTACTATCCAAGCTGGCCGACGTATGCGAACCACTCTAAGGGATTGCGTAGTGTAGAGATATCAGCTCCCACCCTCTTCTAGTCGATTCGTTCCACTGGTTTTGCCTTGCAGGATCCGTCCACCGGATCCGCATTAGCCCGGAAGCCGCTTCTGAATCAGCTCCAAGACGCGCTCGTGATCAACAAGTTCGCAGCGATCCGCAGACGCTAATCCTTTGTCAACTTCGCCCAGGAACCATTCGTCGTAGTTCAGCATGCGCTCCACAGCTTCAACGACAAGGGTCTCACTAGCACGCCCCTGTTGAGCGGCGAGACGGCTCAGTTTTGATTCCAAATCCAAACTGAGAGGACTTCCATGAATACGAGGTTATGAGCCAGAAAATGGGCTGTCAATGGCCAAATGGCAGGGACCACAGAAGGTTGCGGTGCACATCCCCAGCCGCGAAACGGCGGAATGTAAATAGCCCAGCACGTGAGTGCTGGGTAAAGTAGCGGACGCGACAAACGCGAGGCGCAGCCGAGCCTATCGAAGCAACTCCCGCATTTGCGCCTCATCCAACACAGCGACCCCCAATTCCTTCGCCTTATCCAGCTTCGACCCCGCGTCCGACCCCGCCACAACATAGTCCGTTTTCTTGCTCACGGAGCCTGCCACTTTCCCGCCTGCATCTTCGATCAGCTTCTTGGCCTCATCGCGCGTGTAGTGGGCAAGCGTTCCGGTCAATACAAATGTCTTGCCGGCGAGCTTGGTGCCACGCTCTTTTTTCTTACCCTTGAGCTGCAGCCCGGCAGCGCGGAGTTCTTCGACCAGCTCGCGGTTCCTGGGCTCGAGCTCGTTCGAGCAGTTCCTGCGCAGCGTGGCCGACTACTCGTGGTACCGGCCGATCGGGCGCGACGTGGTGTTCAGCTGGCGGCTCCGCGGCGGCATCATCTTCGCGCCCACGGTGGACGTCGCGACCCA
>DAIPJJ010000117.1:0-13896 GCA_036770325.1 Terriglobales bacterium | reverse complement strand
TGGTGCGACGGCGGATCGACATCCATCGGAGCTGACGACGCGGACATGGCACTGCTCAGCCGCGCGGTCGTGGTGTCGCTGGTCGCCCTCCTGGCGATGGACTTCTTCCTCTCGGACCAGTTCAGCAAGCAGCTATGGCTCCTGCTGGCACTCGGCCCCGCGATGTTCTCGATCGCAGCGCGGCGCGAGTCGCGGGAGCAGGCGAAGCACCTCGACGGGTCGATCTCTGCAGCTTTCTGGAACTCGGCCATTGCTTCTTCGAGGCGTCCGGCTTCACGCAAAAGCTGACCACGGTGGACATGTGAAGCACCGGCGAGAAAGCGTAATCGCTCGTAGGCAGAGCGATACGACAGATCTTGCGGATTCTTGTCATACGCCTGCTTGTAGAAATCGTAGGCCTGTTCGTAGTTCTGCCGCGCCTCGGCTATTTTCCCCTTGTTATAGAGAGACTTAGCACTTTCGGCGAAGAGCGGGAAGATGAGGGCAAATAGAAGAAGGAAGGCCAGCGCCGGGCGGATTGCGCGTTTCATCAATAAATTCCTCAAAAAGCTACTCCCCTATGGGCCGCGGCGGCCCGAACCGCTCTGAGCTGTGGGAGAAGCGCGATTATAGCATTGCTGGTAATCGCGTCGAAGTTACTCTTCGCGCTGTACTTATACTCATAGGTACTAATACCGGGGGAGATGGCCATGTGGTTTACCGATGCAAGCACAAAGTTTTGAGGTTTGGAAGTTGCAAAGTTTCGAATTCCAAAGCTCCGGACAATCTGATGAAGAAGACTTGAAACCTTGAAACCTTAACCTTGCGTTACCCTATCTCCATGCCTCGTCAGGCTGCTCATCAGACCAAACCGAACGCGGAGAAGAACCCGCGCCGCGATCCCACTGCCGCGGGGCAGAGAGATGCCGCTGTCAATAGGATCGCTTCGCACAACTATTTCTTGCTGGAAAAATTCGAGACCGGCGTTGCCTTGACTGGTACCGAGGTGAAGTCCGTGCGTGCGGGGCTGGCAAACCTGAAGGATTCGTATGGCATTGTCAAAGATGGCGAGCTCTGGCTTCTGAACTGCCATATCGGCGAGTACGAGCACGGGAACATCTACAATCACGCACCTCTCCGCACCCGCAAACTGCTCGTGCATAAAGAAGAAATTCGGAAGCTGATTGGTAAAACGCAGCAAAAAGGCCTGACCCTCATCCCCACGCGGATGTACTTCAAGAATGGACGGGTGAAGCTTGAACTCGCGCTGGCCAAAGGCAAGCAACTCTGGGACAAGCGGGAAACCGAGCGACGGCGGACTGCCGACCGTGAAGCCAGAGAGGCAATTGCGAGATCGCGGAAGGCTTAGAGCTAAACCAAGATCAAAATCCCCACCCTGTCGCAAAAACCGTGACAAGGGTGGGGCACCCGAGAGACGAGTTTACTTCTGCTCAACTGGTGTTTCGGCTGGAGTTAGAACCTGGGCTTTTTCGGTGGCTTCGGTCTTTGAATCCGTAGTGACAGGGTTGGCCTTCTCGGCGTTCTCCGTTCCGGGAAGTTCGACTTCCTTGACCTTCGCCGTCGCCAGAATCTTCTCGAGCTGCTTGAAAACCTGGCCGCGATCGACTTGCGCCAGCTCTTCGTCAGCCTTGCGCGAAGTCTCGACGTCGAGCGCAAACTCGTAGCACGCGCCGTTCTTGAACAGGTGGAAATATTTGACATCGGACTGGTGCTCGATGCTTCCCTTCATCTGCTCAACTTCGCTGTATTCGTTCGCTCCGAGTTTGATGGCGGTAGGTTTCGGAGCGTCGGTGGTCGATTTGGACGAATCGGAGATTGCAGTCGCTGCAACATCAGCTTGGCTTCCTACGCCCGGAAACGTTGAGCACTCCTCCGCGGTAATTCCCGGCTTGATGCTGACGTTGAGCAGGGCAGAAGAGAAGTCGGTCTCTGGATACCCGCCGTCCGGCATGTCAACGGAGGCAATCTGGACCGCGCCGGGCTTGCTGAAACCGGCTTCGATCGGTATTTCTTTCTGTTTGTCACCCGATTGCAGACTGTACCTGCGCGGATAGCTGAACGTCACACCATACGTGCTGTTCACGTACGTCGCGTTCCTTGGACGATGCTTTCTGATTGCCTTCTTAGTCGCCTGTGGAATTGACGCCGCGGCTGTGGCCGGCGCAGGCAATGTGACTGCCGGAGCCACTGGCGCGCTGATCTTTGTGGATGAGTTCTCTGATTTCTTTGAGCAACTAACGGCCATAAACAGCACAATGGTCATGACCACTCCGGCACAAATTGCGGGCAGGTAAAGGCCGGACCAAGTATCTGATTCGATCTGTTTGAAATTCTGCTTTTCACTTCCTGATGGACGATTGATGTTTGCCATATTCCCCTCCTTGGGACTTCGCTGAGAGGAATGGCACAACGGCGGCCAAATGTGACGAAGTTGATTTTATTGGACTTACGCTATGTTCTTCGGGTTTGCTTCGTACCGTCCTCAACACATTGTGGGATTCTCGACACGGTTCTTCTTCCGCGCCAAGCCACCGGCATGCTTGAACGACGACCCGGTGATGCACTACAATGTAGTGCATGAAAACCGAGGTTTATAGCTGGCGACTCTCTCCGGAGAGAAAGATGGAACTGGAGTCGGAGGCGAGGCGCGACGGAAAATCTGTCGCCCAGATCCTTGACGAGATCAGTGCTGAGTGGATCGAGGAGCGTCGCCAGAACCGAAACGGCGATGAAGCTGAGCAGGAGCGCATCCGCAAACGGGTGATGAAGGTGATTGGAACGATTCATGGCGGAGATCCCACCCGCGCCACTCGCAGCAAGGAACTAGTAAGACAAATCATCAGGAAAAAACACGAAAAGGAGCGAAATGCCTCCCGCCGCCCTCATTGATACCGGACCGATCGTTGCAATGCTGGATGGCGAAGATTATTGGCACAGGGCCTGCGTCCAAGCTTTGCAATCGGTACGAACACCCGTATTTACGACTGAAGCGGTGTTGACCGAAGCATTTCATCTGATCGGGTCCAATTCACATTTTGTGCAGCGCCTTTGGACATTTATTCGGTCTGGTGCGGTTACAGTGAAGGAAATCTCCGATCGCGATCTGCCCGCCCTACATTCGTTGATGACAAAGTATGGGGATTGCCCGATGGACTTTTCCGATGCCACATTGGTTCACATCGCCAATCTGGAAACCACCAACGTCATTTTGACGGTTGATTTCAGTGATTTTGAAACCTATCGGCTACGCGGGAACAAGAGATTCAACATGCTGCCGGGTCGCCAGCAATAGAAAGCCGAAGTCTTTAGGATGAATTGAGCTTCAGGAAGCAAGGGCCTATGAAAGTGAGCCCCCAACCGCGGCAAAGGTCATCTCCTCTGCCCTGTTGCCAGTCTTCCTTTTCCAGTTGGAGAACAACGCGGAATAGTTTTCGGTGATGTAGTCCCGGTGCTCAACCCCTAGGTTGTGAGCAATGGAGTCAATCCACTCCGGCGGGCCTTCGATTTCTGCGAAATTGCCAATCGGGGTTTCGTCGATGACCACGTGGCCGCGCTCGCCTTTCCACTCGGCACGAAATTTTTCGTAGCGAAAGCACGGCTCAAAATGAAGCGCCCGCAAAATACCTTCCATGGTTTCGCCGTTTTCCACGCGAGTCTCGGTTTCGATCCGCTTCTTATGCCTGCCGCCCGAATCTTTGCTCTTCGCTTTATGAGTCAGTACCCATTTCTCGCCGTACTTCCGCAGCCGCAGCAACTCGCCGCGATTCCTGAGTGGATGACCGGGGAGGTCGAACAGCACATTCATCTCATGCGTGCGTGGAGTCAGTTGCTGCATTCCAAGTTTGCGCAAACGCTGCGAGAGATCTTCAATGTCACTCACTTTAAACTTGATTTCGATCTCGTGTGCACCAGGCATCCAAGCAGTATAACGAGTTGAGTTCGATCGCCAGCCGGGATCACCCTAGCTGAACGTCGGCAATTTGATGAGATCGGTTTGTGGCACCTGCTCAATCGGCTGTCCGGCCTTGCGCCACGCAGCCAAACCGCCAGTGATCACGAACGCACGGAAGCCCTGCTTTCGTAGTAACAGCGCCACACGGGCGCTGGTCGCCTCGCGCGCTCAAGTACAGTAGAGATAAATATCTTTGTCCGGAGGAAGTGACTTGAGCTCCTGTTCCAATCTGTTGGGCTCAAGGCGAATGGATCCGGCGATACGTGCTGCGTCGGCGTTGTAGTAACCATGGCTGCGAACGTCGGCGATGATGACTTCGTCGCGGCTAGCCGTTGAAAGACGTTGTACCAGTTCCTCGACCGCGATGCGCGGAACGATGCCAGAAAGCCTATATCGCCGGTATTGGATGATCCTGTACGCGGCGTAGACCACGAGCGCCGCCAGAAGCACCGTCGCGACGGTGTGACTCGCGCTCTGCAATCCGTAAGTCAGGCGGCCTACAAAGTCGCGAAACAGATATCCCAGTCCACCATAAGCAAGGATGTAGACAGCCGCCCCGGCCAAGTCCAGCCATAGAAATTGCACTAGCCTCATCTTCATGCTGCCGGCAAGCGGAGGAGCAATCGTATTCACGCCCGGAATAAATTTGGCAAACAGAAGAGTGATCTTGCCGCGTTTATAGAACGACTCCGCCGAGCGCAGAATGCAAGTTTCCGGGTTCAGCGATACGCCGCAAAGAAAACTCAAAAGCGCCCAGCCGGTGTAACGGCCGGCAAAAAACAGGAGCAGATCGCCGAGAATGGTCGCAATCAGAGCATCGAGAAAAACGGTTCCGGCGCTCAGCATGTGTGCCGCCGCTGCTGCACCCGCAGCTACCAGGGCAAGCGCCGCCGGAACGGGCAGACCTACTGCCTCGCCGAGAACAATCAGGAAGATCAGTAAATAACCGTGTTGAAAAACTGCTGCATTTAAGTTGTGCACGCGAAAACTAGAGTACAAGAAAAAAGGACGGCCCAGGCCGTCCCCGAAGGCGATTTCGCCCGTATCACATGGAGGTTTTTTTCAACATTTTCACGCTCATCACGTGAATCTGATCCTTGTCCGCATAGACGTGCGCGCTGACTTGAACGTGATGACCCTCGTGGCCCTTCAATGTCTCGGGGTTGACTACATCCCAGCTTTTCTGATCGGCGTCATTTACAAACGTGAGCTTGTCTCCCTCGGCTTTAACGGTGCCTTTCAGCGTCTTCAGAGGCGCCGCGGCCGTCTTCTCTTTGCTCATGCTGCAATCCTTGCCCATATCCTGCGCGACGGCGGTCATGCTGAACACCAGACACATTGCGAAAAACAAAATCCACAGCTTTTTCATGATGCACAGTCTCCTGTACGAAGTGACCCGGTGAAATTAGACTCCGCGTGAAGGAATGAAGCAAGTCCGGCATGTGCTGTGAATCAGGCGTGCTGCCGGAGACAAGCACTACTTTTCGCGGGCGACGACGAATTCGGGCGCCCACAGCAGAGCTCGTTTGATCTCCGAGTTGGGGAAGGTGCAGATCGCTTTGCGCGCGGAAGTAGCGTATTCCATGGCCCTGGTGGTGGCGGATTCGAGAGAGCCATAACGCTCGAGAATTCCGAGGATTTCCGGATGCGTCACTCCGTTGAAGGCGCGCTGTTCGACAACAGTTTCGATCAACTCCCGTTCTTCACGCGTGCAGCGCTCGAGTGCGTGAATCACTGCCATCGTGACTTTGCCTTCGCGCAAATCGCTGGCGACCGGCTTGCCGAGAACGCTTTCTGAAGCGGTGAGATCCAGCACATCATCGACGATCTGGAAGGCCATTCCGAGGTCGCGGCCGTAGCGCGCAACTTGTTCTTCCTGTTCCGGAGTTGCGCCGCCGAGAATGGCGCCGAGCCGCATGCATACCGAGAAGAGGCAAGCAGTTTTGCGGTAAATGAGATCGAAGTGCTCTTCGAGGGAGA
The DNA here is from genome assembly GCA_036770325.1 of Terriglobales bacterium. Taxonomy (GTDB): domain Bacteria; phylum Acidobacteriota; class Terriglobia; order Terriglobales; family Acidobacteriaceae; genus Gp1-AA145. The sequence continues at coordinate 7,964 of DAIPJJ010000117.1, read as the reverse complement.
TCAATTTGCCGAGCTTTTCCATCTGCAGCAGTTCGCCCTCGACCATCTGCTGCGTAAGCTCGATAAGCGCGTCAAGAATGCGGAAGTTCCGCTCCTGCAAGGCGACTTTAAACGCCTGCATGTATAGCCAGTCACCGGCGAGCACGCACTTCGAGTTTCCCCATTGTGTATTCGCGGCAGGACGCCCGCGGCGGGTTTCAGCTTCATCGATGATGTCGTCGTGAACAAGAGTGGCGGTGTGGATAATTTCGACGACCGCACCCAACTTTACGGCGCCACGGCCTTCGTAGTTAAAAAGCTTTGACGAAAGCAGCAGCAGGGCCGGACGGATGCGCTTGCCTCCACCTCCGCGTAGGTATTCACCGATTTCGGTGATGGCGGTCACGCCCGAGACTGTGTCGCGGCCGAACTCGCGTTCGATCGCGGCGAGGTCATCGCGAAGAAGTTCGAAAACTTCGGCTCCGTTGATGGTGGTTGTGCTCATGAGTTTTCACCACGGAGGCACGGAGTCACGGAGAAGACCATACGCACACAAGACAGCAAGACTGGATTGTGCAATTGCGCCTGAATAACTTTCCTCCGTGGCTCCGTGCCTCAGTGGTGAATCAATTGCTGCGGTAGTTCGTGAACTGCATGTCGATGCCGAAATCCTGTTGCCGCAAAAGGCCAATGATCTCCTGCAGCGTGTCTCGATCTTTGCCGCTCACCCGCACCAGGTCGGCCTGAATCGACGCCTGAACCTTCTTCTTGGAATTCTTAATCAGCTTCACGATTTCGCGCGCTTTCTCGATCGGAATTCCCTGCTGCATGGTAATTTTTTGCCGCACGGTGCCGCCAGCGGCTGGTTCCACCGCGCCATAGGTCAGGCCTTTCAGCGGAACGCCGCGTTTGACCAGCTTCTGCTGAAAAATATCGTTCACTGCCTTGAGCTTGTATTCGTCAATTGAATTCAGAACGATGGCGTCTTTGCCTTCCATGGCAATGTTCGACTTCGAATCCCGGAGATCAAAGCGTGTCGTGATCTCCTTCATCGCCTGCTGAATGGCGTTAGATACTTCCTGCAGGTCGATCTTGCTGACAATGTCAAATGTGTTCTCGGGCATGACCTAATAGATTAGCTTAGCCGATGCAAAAGCTTAAAACATTTCACGGCTGCTGTGGCGCTGGAAGAGAGAAGAAACGATAGAAATTGTGCGCGGTCTGTTCGCCGATCTTCTCCATTGACAGTCCGCGCAGTTCGCCAATTTGCCGCGCGACTTCCTTAACAAATCCCGGCTCATTGCGTTTGCCACGGTACGGAACCGGGGCAAGAAATGGGGAGTCGGTTTCAATGAAGATGCGATCGAGCGGGACTTGCATTGCAGAATTGCGGATCTCCTGGGCCTTCGGAAATGTTACGTTGCCCGCAAACGAAATCATAAAGCCCATATCGAGAGCGCGTTTAGCGTGGTCCCAGTTGCTCGTGAAGCAATGCAGTACCCCGCCGATGCCCGAAGACTTCCAGTGTTGCTCGATCAAATTGAGGCAGTCCTGCCAGGCATTGTCGCTGTTGTCTGACGGACGGCAGTGAATAACAATCGGCAGCTTGGCGGCCTGGGCGAGTTCCATCTGACGAATGAAAACGTTCTGCTGAACATCACGCGGGGAATGGTCGTAGTAGTAGTCAAGGCCAATTTCTCCCCAGGCGATAACTTTCGGCCTCCGTGCGAGCTGTTCGAGTTCCGCGAAGTCGCTGTCTTTTGCGAGCTGCGCCTCATGCGGATGGATCCCGACTGTCGCACAGACCATCTCATGCTGTTCGGCCAGCTTTACCGCGCAATCGAGCGTGCCGGGGCCATCGCCGGTACCGACCGCGAGCATGTTTGTGAGTCCAGCTTCACGGGCGCGAGAGATCACCTGCTCGCGATCGGAGTCAAAGCGCGGACCATCAAGATGGCAGTGGGAGTCAACAAACATGCGAATTACGGCGACGAAGTCCGAAGGGCAGCGAGTTTCATAAGGTCGGCTTCGTTAACGAAATAACCCACGAAGACCAAGTGTTTAACCGGATCAATTCTCAGTGTCCAGCTTTGTGCCTCTTTAGCAAAATCGGTCTGCGACAGAACCTTTCGAAATTTTGCTAAGACTTCTCCGCATGAACGATGCACATAGTTGTTCCACGACTCGCCGTCTCCTCGAGCGGCAGAGTCTGCACTGAGCCAGTACATTTCACAAATGCTCTCGTCCCCGAGATGGAACTGAAACTGACCACCCAAGCATGCGTATCCTTTCTTCTCAGCTTTCGCAAGAACATTTGGAAACGAAGAGATGCTCCAACCGTATTCGTTGCCTCGAAAGCTAGCGCCTTCGGCCATGTCATCCGGAAGTTCGTGGTCCATAAGAAAATCTCGAACTTATTTCAATCTCGCACCTAGCGGCACATCTTCCAGGAAGCTCGCCAGCACAGGCTTTCCGCCTTCGAGTGATGCGGCGAGGAGCATGCCGTTTGATTCCAGCCCACGCAATTTGCGCGGAGCAAGATTGGCCACGATGACGATCTTGCGACCGATCAGAGTTTCCGGCACGTAGGCTTCGGCGATGCCGGCGAGAATTTGGCGCGTCTCAGTCCCGAGATCGACTTCAAGTCGCAGCAACTTGTCAGCGCCCTTCACTTTTTCGGCAACTTTCACCTGTGCCACGCGCAGTTCAACTTTGGCGAAATCGTCGATAGAGATCTTGCCGTCAGAAGCTGGAGCAGCGGCGGGCTTATTCAGAGGCGCTGATCCCTGTGACGCACCTTGCGCGGGAGTTGCAGTCGCCGGCGCGGGCTGCGCTTCCGTCACCGGCGGCTTGCGTTCATCTTCCATCTTCTGCATCCTTTCGATCGCGCTCTTGTCGGCGCGCGGGAATACGGGTTCGACTTTGCCCAACTTCGTTCCGAGCGGGAGTTGTCCCCACTTCAGATCGGAAAGCGGAAATCTCGTGATATCGCCAAGGCCAAGTTGCGCCCAGATTTTTGCGGTCGCCTCCGGCATTACCGGATGAGCAAGGGCGGTCACGATTCGCAATGCCTCGGCCGAGGTGTAAAGCACCGTCGCGAGCCGAGCGCGGCTGCTTTCATCCTGCTTCTCGGCCAGTGCCCACGGCTCATTTTCCACGATGTATTTGTCCACAGCCGCCACGAGGGCCCAGGCAAGCTCAAGCGCTCGTGAGAATTGGAACTGATCAAAGAGCTGGTGAAATTCCTGAATCGTATGCTTGGCCAGAGCAGCGACAATATCTTCTTCGCCGGTGTGCGCCGCATTGTGAGAAGGATATGGAACTTCGCCGCGAAAGTAACGCGTAATCATGGTCAGCGTGCGGCTCGCCAGGTTGCCGAGGCCGTTGGCAAGATCTGAGTTGTAGCGCTGCACGAGAGCGTCGAAGGAAAACGATCCGTCCTGGCCGAATACAATTTCGCGCAGCAGAAAATATCGCAGTGCATCCGCGCCGAGCACATCGAGGATTGTCTCTGAGCGCACGATATTGCCGCGAGACTTGGACATCTTGTTTTCTTCAAAGAGCAGCCAGCCATGAGCCACGATCGATTTCGGCAACGGCAAACCCGCAGCCATGAGAAATGCTGGCCAGTACACACAATGAAACCGCACAATCTCTTTGCCGATCATGTGAACATCGGCGGGCCAGAACTTTTCGAATTTGTTGGTATCGGAAGAACCGTATCCGAGCGCAGTGATGTAATTCGCCAACGCGTCGAACCAGACGTACATCACATGCTTTGGATCGTCGGGGACTGGAATGCCCCAGGAAAATGTCGAGCGACTGACCGAGAGGTCCCGCAGACCCGAGCGCACAAAGGCGATAACTTCATTGCGGCGGGTTTCAGGACGAATGAAGTCTGGCTGGCTGGTGTAAAGCTGCAATAGCGGCTCGGCGAATGCGGAAAATTTGAAAAAGTAATTTTCTTCTTTGACAGTCTCAGTCGGGCGTCCGCACTCAGGGCACGGCTCTCCCGGGCCGACCTCGACGTACATCTCGTCGAATACGCAGTACTGCCCGGTGTAGCTGCCCTTGTAGATGTATCCGTTGTCGCGAATCTTCTTCCATAGTTCCTGCACGCCGCGTTTGTGGCGGTCGGAAGTGGTGCGGATGTAGTCGTCGTAGCTGATGCCCATCCGGTCCCACAGCGCACGGAATTCAGCAGATACCTGGTCCGTGAACTGCTGGGGAGTTGTTTTCGCAGCTTCAGCGGCGCGCTGAATCTTTTGTCCATGCTCGTCGGTGCCGGTGAGGAAAAAAGTTTCGTCCCCCAACAGCCGGTGTCGGCGGGCAATGGTGTCACACGCGATGGTCGTATAGGCGTGACCGATGTGCGGACGCGCGTTGACGTAATAGATGGGGGTCGTGATGTAGAACTTTTGGTTCATTGTCGTTGGTCGTTCGTCGTGGGTCATCGGCCCGCGGATGCGGTATCAGATGACAACCCGGCGACTTGAAGCTGACGCTTATTTTTTGCTCGAAGTTAGCAGGTACTGCTGTACCGCTTCCTGCATGACGACTTTCAATGGTACACGCTGCTCGGCGGCGATGCGGCGGCAGTCCTCGTATTCAGGAGCGTAGCTATTGATGCTGCCATTCATACTAGCGATCTTCATGCGGACATCGCCGAAGCGGGTTGTAACCGTCTCCCATTTTCGGGCGAGCGCCTGGCGCTGCTCCAGACGGCGGCGAACGCCAAGCGTCGTGGTTTCGGCAAAAATGATGTGCGCGAGTTTGTCAGCATCTTCTGGCTTCGCGAGCACGGTCAACAGAGTTCCAGGCCGGTTCTTTTTCATCTGCACAGGCGTGCCGAAGACGTCGAGCGCTCCGGCCTCGAGCAGGCGATCCATGACATAACCGAAAACCTGGGGATTCAAATCGTCCAAATTCGCATCGAGCACGGAGATTGTTTCTTGCAGGACTGGTGTGGCGCGGACACTCTTGTCCGCGCTGATGTCCGCGCTGATTCGCGCCTCGCCAATCGTGATCCTCAGCACGTTCGCGTGCCCGGGAAAATCACGTGTGCCCGCGCCGTATCCGGAGTTTTCGATGTTCATCGATGGGAACGCCCCGTATCCCGTTGCGATTGTGCGAACAATCGCTGCACCCGTCGGCGTCACCAACTCCGCCTGAATTCCTGACGAATAGACGGGCGCGCCCTTGAGCAGTTCGACTGTCGCGGGCGCGGGGACTGGAAATGTTCCATGCGCACAATTCACCGTGCCGCCGCCTACATTCAGCGGCGAGCAGACGATCTGATCCACTGCCAAGGCTTCTGCACCGACGGCAGCGCAGGTGATATCGACCAGAGCATCGACTGCGCCGACTTCGTGGAAGTGGATCCTTTCGAGGGGTACGTTATGGATTTTGGATTCGGCTGCGCCGAGTTTCTCAAAAATGCTGATCGCGGTTTTCTTCGCGGAATCACTTACAGCAGCTTTGCCGATGATCTCCCGAATTTCAACCAAGCCGCGGCCGTGCTGATGATTGTGCGCATGCTCGTGTTTGTGATCATGCTCGCGTTCATGGCGATGCTCGTGTTCATGCGTATGCGAGTGGCCGTGGTGGTGATGCGAATGAGGGTGGTTGTGGCTGTGAGGGTGTTCCGCTGGCTTTTGTCGGGCAGAGCCTGCCCTGAGCTCGCCGAAGGGAATGTCCGACCCACACGGTTCGTGTTCGTCTCCGACGATTACATCAACCTTGGTGGCTGTGATTCCGCTGCGGTCCACGCGCGAAATCTTGAGCTTTGCTCCGGCGCCGAGGGCCTCGACCGTTTGCTCGAATATTTCAGGCGGAACTCCGGAGTCGATCAGCGCACCCAGGAACATATCGCCGCTGATCCCGGAAAAGCAATCGAGGTAGGCAATGCGTACTGCGTCGTTGGTCGTTGGTCGTTGGTTGTTCGCCATTTAAGAATCGTCGTTGGTCGTCAGTCGTTGGTCGTTGGCCTCCATCTGGCGGGCCACTGAATTTCGATTCTATAGGCTTTTTCACTGCCTCACTCGTGCATGTTGGCTAGCTTCCCGAAACGCAACTCAAGCTTTTAGCGCACGACCAACACCAACGGCCAATGACCGCTCTGTTAAAATCACATACTTCTCAACTCATTCAGAGGCCACTTGTACCGCGATCTGGAACGTCGGTTGTCCCAGCACATCCAAGATTTTTTGCGCCGCAACTACGGCGTGGAACTCGAAAGGATCGTCATTGAGCAGCCGCCTAACGTTCAGTTCGGAGAGTTTGCTTCGCCGCTCGCCTTTGAGCTTGCCAAAAAACTCAGGAAGGCGCCGCGAAAGATTGCTGAAGAAATTATCCAGGGCATCGGGAGCGTTGAAGGCTTCGAAAAATTCGAGGTCGCTGGACCCGGATACATCAATGCAAAAGTGAATCGGCCGGAACTCGCCGCCGCACTGGTCAGAGATGAACGAAGCCATGCCGAAACTGCACCTGGCAAAATTCTGGTTGAGCACTCGAGCATCAATCCAAATAAGGCCGCGCATATCGGGCACCTGCGCAATGCGATCCTTGGCGACACTTTTGTGCGTCTGCTGCAATACGCTGGGCGCAAAGTCGATGTCCAGAATTACATCGACAACACTGGCGTGCAGGTTGCCGATGTTGTCGTCGGCTTTCAGCATCTCGAGAAAAAATCCCGCGCTGAAATTGAACAACTGAGCCAGCAACCGCGTTTCGACTATTACTGCTGGGATTTATACGCGCGGGTTTCGCAATGGTACGAGCACAGCACAGAGAACAAGAAGGCGCGCCTGGAAGCGCTGCATGCGATTGAGAAGGGCGGCAACGAAACCGCAGAAATCGCGGAATTGATTTCAACGTCGGTCCTGCGACGCCATCTGGAGACGATGGACCGGCTGGACATCGAGTATGACTTCCTTCCGCGCGAGAGCGAGATTCTTCACCTGCATTTCTGGGACGCGGCATTTGAAAAATTGAAGGCCGCAGGCGTTCTTTACTTCGAGAACGAGGGCAAGAACAAAGGCTGTTGGGTGATGCGGCGGGCGGGAACCGCAAAGCCCCTAACCGCAGAGAACGCCGGGTCGGAAGGCGAGGTCGCAGAGGAAGATCAGAAGGTGATAGTCCGTTCGAACGGCACCGTCGGGTATGTCGGTAAAGACATTGCGTATCACATGTGGAAGTTTGGGCTGCTAGGGAAGGATTTCGCTTATCGCAAGTTCTATCTCTACCCCAACAACCATCAGTGCTGGATTTCAGCAGAGCATGGCGAGCCGGAGCATCCGCACTTCGGCGATGTCGCGGAAATCTACAACGTGATCGACGCAAGGCAATCGGAAGCGCAGAACACCGTGATTGAAGCCTTGCGCGGGTTGGGCCACGACGAGGCCGCTGATCACTACACGCATTTTTCCTACGAGATGGTTGCGCTTACGCCGCGGTGCGCTGCTGAACTTGGGTACGAATTGTCGGAAGATGACAAGGCACGTTCGTATATCGAGGTTTCGGGACGAAAAGGTTTCGGGGTAAAAGCTGACGACCTGATCGATGCGCTGATCGCTTCAGCGAAGCGCGAGGTAGATTCGCGGCATCCGGAACTTTCCGATGCTGAGCGGCAGTCAATCGCCGGCCAGATTGCAATCGGCGCGCTGCGCTATTTCATGCTGAAGTACACCAAACCCTCAGTGATCGCGTTCGACTTCAAAGACGCTCTGAGCTTTGAAGGCGAGACCGGACCGTACGCGCAATATGCGGTGGTGCGAGCGACGAATATCTTTCGAAAAGGCGGGATGGATCCGGAGAGCCTGGCAATTGACGGTGTTGATTTCGCGCGTTTCCTAAGTTCGCCTGAGAGCGATGAAGTCTGGGAACTCTGGTTAGCTGCTTCGAAGACCGCTTATGTCGTCGATCAGTGCATTGCGACGACCGAGCCTGCGTATCTCGCGAAACACGTCTTCCAACTGGCTCAACTG
>DAIPJJ010000269.1:0-4164 GCA_036770325.1 Terriglobales bacterium | reverse complement strand
TGGGTGCGGAAATTGTTCGCCTCTGGGTGGCCTCGGTCGATTTCCGCGAAGACGTTGTCGGCTCCGAGAACCTGATGCAGCGTATCGCGGAGACCTACCGCGATATTCGCAACAAGCTTTTCCGCTACGTTCTCAGCAACCTTGAAGGCTTTGATGCAACGCACGACGGGGTGCCATTCGACAACCTCGAGGCCGTCGATCAATATATTCTGCGGAAAACTTGGGTGTTAGCCGCCGACGTGAGGCGCTGGTACGAAGAATTCGCGTTTCACAAGATCTACCACGCGGTAAATCATTTCGTAGTCGTAGAACTCAGCGCGTTCTATGTCGATATCGTTAAAGATCGGCTCTATACGTATGCGAAGAAATCGCAGGGCAGGCGTGCTGCACAAACCGCACTTTGGCGAATCGGCGAAGCTCTGACTCGTCTGCTCGCACCGATCATGAGCTTCACCTGCGACGAAGTCTGGCAATACCTGCCGAAAGTGGACTCTCGCCCAGCCAGCGTCCATCTGGCCAAGTTCCCTGAAGCGAATGAAGTTCTCGGAGAAGGTGTCCCGGCCGAAGACCCCGTGCAGCAGGAGGATTGGAACAAGCTGCTGGCCGTCCGTGATCAGGTTTTAAAGGCCCTCGAAGAAGCGCGTAACAGGAAAGAAATCGGCAAGAGTCTGGAAGCGCAAGTTAAGGTCACTGCTTCCGACCCATACTATCCCGTACTCGAACGCTACAAACCGGACCTGCGCTACGCATTCATCGTTTCGCAAGTCAATCTGGAACAGGGCCCGTCGAAAAACGGCGCCGGACATCTGGCCGTCGAGGTTGCGAAAGCTGCTGGAAAAGAATGCGAGCGCTGCTGGAATTATTCGACGCGGATTGGCGAAGACGCGAACTACCCGACGCTGTGTGAGCGATGCACTCCAGTGGTCAAGCAGATCGCGGCGGAGCAGAGTGCAAGCTGATCTCCGTAGTTGCGTATTTGCAACTCACAATTCAGTCGTCCCGAGCGCAGCATCTTCATTCAACCGCCGGAACTATTGCGCCAGTTCGTACCCTGCAAAGAAAAAGCTCAACTCGTAGCGCGCTGTCTCTTCCGCGTCAGAGCCATGAATTGCATTGTGCTCAATGCTCGCGGCCCACTTTTTGCGGATGGTGCCTTCTTCGGCGTTTGCCGGGTTTGTAGCTCCCATTAATTTCCGTAAGTCGGCAATCGCGTTCTCTTTCTCCAGAGCAAGCACGACAATTGGCCCACTTGACATGAAATCCGTGAGCGAGTTGAAAAAACCTTTGTTGGCGTGCACCGCATAGAACTGCTCCGCCTGGTGCTTGGAAATCTCAAGCATCTTCATGGCAATGATGCGGAAGCCGCTCTTCTCAAACTGCTCGATGATGTCGCCGATTGCGTTTCTGCGTACGGCGTCCGGTTTCACAATGGTCAGGGTGCGTTGTAGTGTCTTCATATTCGTGGTTGGTCGTGCGTCGTTGCTCGTTGGCCCAGCCCGGTTGATCCTTGGCCTTTCTCCGCGCGCACTCGCAAATTTCTCTGCGATCTCTGCGGTTAAAAGCTTTACCGCCGAGTGCGCCAAGCTGTAGCTGGAGTTCGCCGAGAAACTATGCGCTTACTTTGCTTCCCATAGCAGCCGCCACGGTCTCGCCAATTTCTGCCGGCGATTTGCAAACACGGATCCCTGCCGCTTCCATAGCCTTGATCTTTTCTTCCGCTGTGCCCTTTCCTCCTGAGATGATTGCGCCGGCATGCCCCATGCGGCGTCCCGGTGGCGCCGTTTGACCGGCGATGAATCCAATGACTGGCTTCTTCATCTTCGCTTTCACGAACTCGGCCGCCGTTTCTTCCGCATTGCCGCCGATTTCGCCAATCATGATCACAGCCTCGGTCTGCGGATCGCGGTTGAACAGATCGAGAGCATCTACAAAATTTGTGCCGATGATCGGATCTCCGCCGATGCCAATGGCCGTCGATTGCCCGATTCCGCGGGTCGTGAGCTGATAAACAGCTTCATAGGTCAACGTTCCGGAGCGCGAAACAATGCCGACATTCCCTTCTTTGTGAATATGTCCTGGCATGATGCCGATCTTGCATTTTCCGGGTGAAATAATTCCTGGACAATTCGGGCCAATGAGTCGAGCACGGCGCGTCTGCAGAAATTCCCACGCGCGTACCATGTCGAGCGTCGGAATTCCTTCCGTGATGCAGATGATCAACTCGATTTCGGCATCCGCGGCTTCCATGATCGCGTCGGCAGCAAACGGCGGCGGAACAAAAATGACGGAAGCGTCTGCGCCGGTTTTGTCGACGGCTTCCTGCACGCTATTGAATACCGGCCAGCCCTCGTGCGTGGTGCCGCCCTTGCCGGGAGTAACTCCGCCGACAATTTTCGTGCCGTACTCCGCGCAAGCTTTGGCGTGGAAGGTGCCTTCTCGCCCGGTAAGGCCCTGCACGATGACCCGCGTCGATTTATCTACCAGAATGCTCATGCCTGTGAACTAACCCGATCGTAAAGAACTCTGCGGACTGAAAGAGAGCCGACGATTAGGCCACACAGCCCCCCAGATACGACACCAAGAACGAAGAACGCCCAACTCACAAGTTCATCCAACTGCAATAGAACCGCAATTCCGGGGAAAGAAGCCCCGAGCACCGCGCCAAGAATTATTGCCTCTGCTTTGTACTTAGAAGGCGCTGGATGTTGACTACGCGCCCTGGTCAAAAACGCCATTCCGATCAATCCCACAATGAATGAAAACGGGACCGTGAATATTGCGACCGCCCAGATCCACCACGGGAACATCACCAAATCCTTCAAATTGCGAGAAGTCAGAACAGACCACATTGTCAATAGGGACGCAACCACTACTACCGCAGTGACGCAGTTTACGATGCTCCCGCAAAGAATTGTCTGGGCTCTGCGGTTCATATCACATTCATTCTCTCGCAGCCGCGACTACTTTCTCCGCTGCATCCTTCATCGTTTCCGCGACAATGAAATTCAATCCCGACTGCCGCAGAATTTCTCGTCCCTGCTCAACGTTCGTACCCTCCAGTCGCAATACGACTGGAAGCTGGATGTTCGTCTTATTGGCCGCCTCTACTACTCCCCGTGCCAAAGTATCCACGCGAAGAATGCCGCCGAAAATATTGATCAAGACAGCCTTCACGTTCTTATCGCTAAGCAGGATCTCAAACGCATGCGTTACCTGTTCTGCATTCGCGCCGCCGCCAACATCCAGAAAATTGGCCGGCATTCCACCCGCATACTTAATGATGTCCATGGTCGCCATCGCGAGGCCGGCGCCATTCACCATGCAGCCCACATTTCCATCGAGCTTGATGTAATTCAAGCTGTACTTTGAAGCTTCAACCTCGAGTGGATCTTCTTCGGTGATATCACGCAGTTCCTTCAAGTCCGCGTGACGGAATAGCGCGTTGTCATCAAAATTTATCTTCGCGTCAAGCGCGAACAGCCGGCCGTCAATACAGGAAACAAACGGATTGATCTCCATCAGCGACGAATCCGTTTCCTGAAAAGCCTTATATAAACCTGTCATGAACTGCACGGCCTGGTTGATCTGTTGCGGCTTCAGTCCGAGCTGAAATGCGAGCTTTCGAGCCTGAAATGCTTCGAGTCCGAGCCCGGGAGTGATGTACTCCTTCAAAATCGCATCTGGATTTTCCGCCGCGACCTGCTCGATCTCCATGCCTCCCGCAGCAGAGGCCATGAATACCGGCTTCGCCTCAGCGCGGTCGATCACAATTCCGAGATAAAGCTCACGCTCAATAGGCAGAGTCTCTTCAATCAGCAAACGACGAACGACGCGCCCCTCAGGTCCGGTCTGGTGTGTGACCAGCGTCATTCCCAGTATCTGGCCGGCGAGGTTCGCCGCTTCGTCTACGGACCTTGCGATCTTTACACCGCCGCCCTTGCCGCGGCCACCGGCATGAATCTGCGCCTTCACCACCACTCCGCTTGCGCCTGCGTCGAAGAGCCTCTTCGCAGCGGCAATAGCTTCGTCGCGGCTTTCCGCCATCTCGCCGCGAGGGACCGCGACGCCATACTTCGTCAGAATTGCTTTGGCTTGATACTCGTGAATTTTCATTCTGCTTCCCGAATCAGGCGGAGACCCTTGCGGCAAAAGCTGCAGGCAGCA
>DAIPJJ010000268.1:0-4180 GCA_036770325.1 Terriglobales bacterium | reverse complement strand
AGGCAAATCCACGCCGAATTGCCCGGCGTACTCGGCGACCAAACGCTGCCATCCGAACTTCATCGCGTCCTTGCCGGCGATGCGGCCGATGGGAGCTCCGCCGAGAAGGCGATCGAGAACATCGAATGCAATGTGCCAGCCGGCCGCGCCCCAAGCAATGAAGCGGCGATCGATGTTGGACCACAGCGTCAGGCGTGTGCCGCCAGCAGAAGGTTCGAGTTCCCAACGGTGATCGCCGTACTCCAGTATTTTTGGAGCTTCGGCTCGCGCCACTTTGGTTTCGATCGGGGTGGGATTTGCTACCCAAGTGAGATTTACCTTGGTCCCAGCCGTGCCCAGGTTCCCGTCGACAACAAACGGAGCCCACTCGCGCAAGTGCGCGGGGTCGGTCAGGGCTTGCCAGACTTTTTCCGGCGGATGACGCAGTTCGCGGACGAGGATGAGGGTCCACTTGTCTCCGACTTGCTTTCGTATTTGCGCCCCGTGGGCCGGACCTGGTGTGTAGCGATCAAGATCGGTCATCTTTTGTCTCTCGCGCGCAGCGCCGAGCATTGTCCGCGCAAGATTCCTCGCCCCGCTGGTTAGAACGCGGGGCTTCGGAATGACGCCTCGGGAATGGCTGGCTGCAATAGTTCGGGCAACATACGTTGCTTACCATTGTTTCAGTTGTGTGAGCTGAATGAGGTTGCCGCAGGTGTCTTTCAGCATGGCAATGGTCGAGGCGGTCACGTCGGTGGGCGGCATCGTGAACTCGGCGCCGCGCCCTTTGATCCGCTCGTAGTCGAGCTTGATGTCGTCGGTGAAGAACATGGCCGCGGGCTGGTTCTGTTGGAACAAAGCCTGCTGATACGTTTTGGCTGCAGGATTGTTGTTGAGCGCCAGTTGTAGCTCAGTTCCGTTTGGCTCCTCAGGCGAGGCCACGGTCAGCCATCGGTAGGGGCCCTGGCTGAAATCGGTCTTCTTGGCAAAGCCGAGAACTTCGGTGTAGAAGCGAAGGGCCTTGCTCTGGTCATCGACGTATACGCTCATCACTTTGATTTTCATTTCGTTTCTCCTTTGTTGCTTCTGCGGTTTCGGCCGCTGTTCCTGGTTTTCGTCCTGGTCGGTGTGGGGGTGACGTTCCGCTCGCGATCCATACGATCGAGGTGCCGCTCGAGAGCATCCACGTGCGCGGACCAGAACCGGCGGAACTGGGCCAGCCAGGCGTCAATCTCGCGAAGTGGCTCGGGCCTCAGCCGGTAGAGACGCCGCTGGGCATCCACCGTGGATTCGACGAACCCGGCGTCGCGCAGCACTCGTAAGTGCTTCGAAACCGCCGGCTGCGACATACGAAGTTGACGTTCGATCTCGCCAACCGACTGTTCTGAGGACACCAGAAGGCTAAGTATCGCCCTGCGGTTTGGCTCGGCGATGATTTCGAAGACCGATTCCATTTCTTTTATATACTTAACACAGTATATACTTGTCAAGGGATATACGAAGAAAATTAGCTGGAACGGCCATGGGCGAAAAATTTAGGACTATTTACCTTGGTAGCTGACGCGCCAGACCGAGCCGCTGCCGTCATCGCTGACCAGGAGTGATCCGTCTTTCGCGACCGCGATTCCTACTGGGCGGCCCCAGACGCCTCCTTCAGAGGTTACGAACCCAGTCAGGAAATCCTCGTACTCGCCGGAGGCCTTTCCCTGGCCATGCAATGGGACACGCACAACCATGTAGCCCGTACGTGGCTGGCGGTTCCAGGAACCGTGCAGTGCCAGGAACTCGTCGCCCTTGTATTCGGCAGGGAATTGATTGCCGGTGTAGAAGGCGAAACCGAGCGGCGCACTGTGAGGTTGGATGAGCACGTCAGGAGTGATCTCTTTCGCGCGAAGATCGGGATGGCTGTCGGGAAGGCGAGGATCGTGATTGCCCCCGATGTAGTACCAGGGCCAGCCGTAAAATCCGCCATCCTGAACATGAGTGGTGTAGTCAGGAACGAGATTGTCGCCGAGGGCATCGCGCTCATTGGTTGCGGTCCACAATTCGCCGGTTTTTGGGTTTATTGCGAGCCCAACTGGATTGCGAATACCTGAGGCAAAAACGCGCACACCGGAGCCGTCAGGATTGTATTCAAGAACATTCGCGCGATGGAATTCGGTCTTGTGCGTGTCGGGGTCGTCGATGTTTGATCCCGATCCGACTGAAACGAACATCTTTTTTCCATCCGGTGAGAAGACGACGTCGCGCGTCCAATGTCCCCCGGCATGTGCTGCACCGGGGAAAATTTCAGGAACAACGTCCTGAGCAGGGCCGGTGGCTTTGAGATCGCCATTGTGGTATGGGAAGCGCTTTACGGCATCGGTGTCGCCGATGTAAACCCACTGCGGATTATCTCCGGGGGGATAAAACGCGATTCCAAAGGGCCGGTGTAAGCCCGTCGCGAAAGTTGATTGCTGTTCGACTTTGCCGTCTTTTGTAATTCCGCGAAGCACGACGATGTCGCCCTTTGCACTCTCAGCCAGGAACACATCGCCGTTCGGAGCTGCTCGCAATTCGCGAGGTTCGTCGAGGCCGGCGGCATACACGTCTACTTTGAATCCGGGAAGTGTCTTGGGCATTGCGCCCTCGGGACGTGTAGCGGGCTCCGGTTCGTTATTGGCCGATTTGCTGGCAAACGGCTTCGGCAAATCGCTGGTTGTGATGTGGCGCACAGTGCCCGGATTTTCCGACCGGTAATCATAGAAAGGAGAAGAATTCTGGGCAGAGAGCTCCACGGCGAGGAAAGCCACGGCGAAAACACTGCAGACGAGAGTCAAACGAGCTTTGCTCATATCCACCTTGTTTAGAGAATAGATTTTACGCAGTTAAGGATGTAAGCCGTGAATGCCGGGATGCACAACAACGAAAGCTGCACGCGCAAGTCGCAGCGCAATGAGCTTACCAGTTTACGCGAGAACTTGTGTGACTCAGGCTGCGTCTTCCTTATCTTCTTCGGGGTCGGGAATAGTCGAAGGAGGATCGCTCGCAGGGAAGCTGTCAGCTATGGTTTTGTCGAGACCCTCTTCTTCTTCAGTTTGGTCCACTTCCGGTTTCTGGGGATGCTTCGGTTTGGGCTCTTCTGCGCCTTTGGGATCTCCGAACGGACGTTCCGGCATGGCAAGCGCCTCCTATGAATTTCCAGTTAGATGAAGATGTGTCAGGAGGCGTGGGCCGTGGTTCTGGAAATTTTGTCTTTACGCTTTTGGATCGGCCGTGCTCGCTGTCGGCGCGGAGACAGTTGAAACAGGTGCCGGCTTGTCCTTCATGCCATCCTTGAGGGCACGGAAACCTTCTCCAATTCCTTTGCCGATATCGGGCAGCTTCTTCGGGCCGAAGATCAGAAGCGCGATCAGGAAAATGAGCAGCAGGTGTGTTGGCTGAAATAGACCTTCCATAGAGCCTCCGAGGAGCGGTTCCAGTGCTGAGCTGGTGTGACCCTCACCCAGCTTTTCACCTTATAGTGTACCTTTTCGCGCAATATTTATTACCTCCGTTACCTAGCCCTGAGTACCTGCTGCTTCTATCTTCTTCATAGATCGTAAGTTCCGGCGAACGCCAGCCGAGTTTCTGGAGTCCCCGTTGCGTAAAGCCTGCCTTGTTTTCAGCGTTCTTTTTTTAGTGGGACCTTTTGCGTCCGCAAAGAACGCCGAGCCTGTAGATTGCACTCACCTGATGGCTTGGCTGGCAGGCAATGCTCCCAATCAAGTTCTGATTCAGACAGTTAAGACGCGCGGAGTGAATCTCGCCTGGACTTCTAGTCTGAAACAAGAGTTGCTTACCGCTGGGGCTTCTGAAGATCTTTTGACGCTCCTACAACAGGCGAACGGAAAAAGCTCTCATCCGAGCGCGTGCTCGGCAGAACTAGTCAAGGCCGCTGCACAGTCTCGTAAGAAGCAATTTGAAGCTGCCTCGGACATCGTGAATACGATGCTTGAGAACGATCCGCACAATGGGGCGCTGCATTTCGCCCTCGGCTATTTCGACCAGCAGCAGGGCCTGTGGGACGACGCATTCGACCAGTACAGCGATTCGAAAGACGCAGAACCCGATTTCTCGGCGGTTCACGACCGGCTGGCATTGGTTTTTTATCAGGGTGACGATGGCGACAACGCCATTGGCGCGGCGCGAACGGCGCTGAGCATGAATTTCGATGATGCGG
>DAIPJJ010000267.1:0-4203 GCA_036770325.1 Terriglobales bacterium | reverse complement strand
ACGCCGCCAGCGTTGATTCTGAGCCAGGATCAAACTCTCGTTTGAAACCTGAAATCTTCCCCTTGCGAGGGAAAACCGCCATGCCCGCGCCGAAGCGCTGACATGACTTATCTTGTGAGATCGCTTGAACTTATACTCAAGCACTTCCGGGGTCCTCGTCTCCTCGCCTTGCGGCGCGGAGCGAGGCCGTTTCTCACGACTGGCACGTTCAACCTATTTGTCAAAGACCGAATCCGCACTCCGCCTGAGCGGCACGGTTCAGTCGAGAACGAAAGCCACCCGAAAGCAGCCTTCACTTGTCCTCGAAAATTGCCCGTTACAGATTGCTCCGCAACAAGAGGCAAACCTTTTGAAAATATCGCGGCTGGTCATGCACTGTCAACCCAAACTGCTGTTCCTGTTGATTCTTTTGGAACCAGCCGGGGAGCTCGACGAAAAGCGGAGCTGCAAGTGCAGACAGCAAACCACGCTCCCGCAGAAATCGGCATTGTGCAATCGACACGAGCCGATGCGGGAGTATTCAAACCTTTGAAAGATCACTTCTGGAGGTTCTTGCGACGAACGCTTGAAACCCTTCGGGAATCTCTTGTTCCCGAATCGAAGCCCTAGCGGGGCCAATTTGGCTGGTTACTGATTGGATGTTGGCCCCAGAGGAAAGATTCAAAACGACTCGAGGTTTCCTATCGGGCCAGCACCAACCAGCGCCTTCATTCTTATACCACGGTCGGGTAGGGCACGCAAGGGGCAGAGTCCCCAATCGCCTCGATTTTCTCCTGAGAAGCAGCATCCGAAGGTAACCCTCGTTATCTATTCCAGCTATGGCAAACGATAGCAACGCTACTCTGGAACGTTCGGCCTCACGATCTGCGCGGCAAACCATGCGGCTTCTGGTGCTTGGCGCGACTGGGGGCACCGGCCTGGAACTCGTCAAGCAAGCGGTGGGCCGGGGTCATTCAGTCACGGCATTTGTCCGCTCGCCTGACCGCCTGCAGCCATTCGCTGAGCGCATCCACATTGAACAGGGACATCTCCTGGACAGCGCACAACTGGAACATGTGCTCGAGGGGCACGATGCGGTGGTATCAGGATTCGGTCCGCGATTGCCTGTTTCGAAAAACGACAAGCATCTTCTGGAGCAATTCGCTCGCACGCTGACCGGGGCCATGCAACGAAGTGGAGTTCGCCGGGTCGTGGTTGAGTCCGTAGCTTTCCTGTTCAAAGACGCGATCATGCCTCCGGCGTATCTCCTCGGACGGTTGCTGTTTTCGGGAATTGTTGCAGACGCAACCGCGATGGAAAGAATCTTTGAAGAGAGTGCGCTGGAGTGGACGATGATTCGGCCGCCGGAACTGACGAATACGCCGTTCACAGGAAAATACCGCGTTCGCGACCGGCACCTGCCATTTTTTGGCTTCAAGATCTCGCGCGCGAATGTAGCGGACTTCATGCTGAACGCAGTTGAGAGCCGCGCCACGATCGGCAAGATTATTGGTGTAGCTGAGTAGGAGAGAGACTCGGACTATCGGTGCAATAAGTAATAGATGATTGCGACCACGGCGAGCACCCCCGCGGCAACGCGCAGAATCGTCGAAATCCTCTCGGATGATGGCGCCGTAGCATCGAGCGTGTTCTGAGTCGCGAGATTCTGTGTCGACGGAAGCTGCACGTTCGCGGCGGGCGTCGTCGTACTGCAAGTCGTGACGGTCACTTTGCGGTTGATCTTCACATGGAGTGGGCCCAGCTTGAGCTCGGTCGGAAGCTGGCTCTGGATCATCTCGGTGATCTTGGCCTGAATTTTCTGTTGAACTTCCTCGCGGGTCGCGCCTTCAATCGGCTCAAGCGAAGGATCGCTGGGCCGGGCGATGAATCCACCTGCGGGATCCGGCTCGATGCGATAAACGAACTTGGTGACAATGCTTTCCATACGAGAAGAATTGTAGGTTGAATTTGCAGCAGACCGACAGTTACCAAGGTTACGAGCGCCCAAGATCGACGACATTAAGCATCGCCAGATCTGAAGCTCGGGCAAACTTCTTTTGGAGCGTTCGCGAAAACGGATAGCCGATATTCGCAGCCGCAGCGCTAAAGCGCTGCGCCACCCAACCGTCTCCCGAGTGATCAGGAAGGTGATTGGTAGTCGGGAGTCAGCAATTATCTCGGGAGCTAAAGCCCCAAAGTTTTTCCAGAACCGGTTCGGCGCCGGCTGAAGCCATGCCCTGATACGCGCGGTCAATCCTCTACGTCGGGTTGAAGCCCTGCTCTTCCGAAGAAATATCTAGGAGGGAACTGCGACTCCGCCGCCCACGACCTTGTTGCGGCCTTCCCGTTTGGCCTGGAACATTCGCAGGTCGGCGGTTTCGAACAAGTCTGCGGCCGTGACTCCGTCCTGGGGATATGTGGCCAATCCCGCGCTGATGGTCGCGTGAACTTTTTCACCTCGCGGAGAGATCGCCAAAGGCTCTTCCGCCAGCAATGCTCTTAAGGATTCTATTTTCTGGAGGCCGGCGTCGGCATCGGTTTCAGGCAGAATCACCACGAATTCTTCTCCTCCGAAGCGGCCTGCGGTATCACTCTGGCGGAAGGAATCACTCAGCATTTCGCCGATCCGGCACAAGACGACGTCGCCTGCAAGGTGGCCGTGGGTGTCATTGAGCAGCTTGAAGTGGTCGGCATCGATGACGGCGAGGGTGAGCACCTTCTTATAGCGCTGCGCCCGGCTGAGTTCCACCACGATGCGATCTTCTACGTAGCCGCGATTAAATAATCCCGTCAGCGGGTCGCGCGTAGCTAAACGCAGGAGCTTCTGGCTGCGCATGACCAGCGAAATGCTGATCACCATAGCGGCCAGCATGATGATCATGCGCGCAATCTGCGCCGACCAGCCAAACAATCCGTACGCGTAGGGCGCATAGATCGGGCTGTTCAGGTCCCAGTGCGTCGCCGCAAAAAGCACGATCGCGAGATATTCCCCGACGGCCAGCAGCCCGGCGGAGATACAAACCCGCATGTCATAGCGAAGACTGGTGGCTCCGATGGCCAGAAAATAGCCCTCAAAAACAACCTTGCTGTTCACGGCGGTATGAGGCTGGTTGAGGAAAAGAAAGACGACGAGCGCGCTGCTTACCAGGGTGACGTCAAAGGCGCTGGTGGCAAAGCTCAGCCACCGGGGATTGAATTCGCGCATGACCAACAGATAAACGATCAGGGAAAGAGCAAACGCTGCTGATGTAACGCTGAGGCCGACCCCGTTCTCCCGCGGGTCGAGGGGGAAGAAGCTGACGTTGATCATGGGAATCAGCAGGAGAATCCCGGCGACACCGAGACGAATGCGCGCCACCAGCAACTCCCCGGCGAGTCCGGCTTCGGCCAAAACCGGATCGGGTGGCGACCACAAAGATCCTAAGAGACTGCGCGAACTGAACGTCATACTGGGGTCCCAGGGAACGTGGCGCGATTCCGCTGGCGGCGAGTCCGGGGACTGGACATTCAGACCGCAGCGCGTGATCCAGAGTAGAAGGTAATAGGGTGGCGGGCAATAGCAATAAGAATCTTCGGTAACCAAGAAAGCCAAGCGGGGTGATAGCGACTGCACCGGAAACGGGGCTATTGCTCGACGGCGGGCAGGATGTAGTCGGTCAGGAGCTTCTCCGTTTGCTCATGCATGCCTCGGGTGTTGTAGTTCGTGCTGGTGATCACGACCGCCATATCAAGTTGAGGGAACGCCAGCACCTTGTTTCCGCCATTTCCGGACATGAAAAAGGCGGGGTAGCTTTTATCGCCGGACTTGAAGGTCTTGAGCCACCACAGATAGCCGTAGTCCGTGGTGTCGTCAATTTGGGCGTGTGGCCGGGTTGAATTTTTCACCCATTCCTGATTTATAACCTGGCGGCCCTGCCAGCGGCCGTTGTCCAGATACAGCTGTGCGACCTTGAGCAGCTCGGCGCTGGTCAGGAGCAGACCGCCCCCTGTCTGGGGAACATTCAGCGGCGAGTACACCCATTCGAGATTCGTAATCCCAAGGGGCGCGAATAGCTTCTCCTGGGCGTAACGATCGGTGCGCATCCCCGTTGCATTCTGCAGCACTTCGCTCAGCACAAACACCCCTCCTGTGCAGTAGCTGAAGTTGCGCCCATAGGGGGGCGTCTCCGGTTTTTCGCCCAGGTGCATGCGGCCGCGAATCGGCAGGTCAAGAATGAACTGCGC
>DAIPJJ010000116.1:0-14129 GCA_036770325.1 Terriglobales bacterium | reverse complement strand
CGCGATACTGTCTTCAACACAGAACACTTCCACCCTCGCCTCCGCCGCCGATGTCTTTCTGAGTTGTGCTATCGCTCAAGAAGCGTGCAGCATTGGCCTGGCGCCAACTGCTTCAACCACGGCCATGCTTGCTCTCGGCGATGCCTTAGCGGTTGCTGTCGCGGAGAAGAAAGGATTCAAAGAGGAGGATTTTGCGCGCCTGCATCCGGGCGGCAAACTAGGCAAGAAGTTGGCAAGAGTTGAGGCGCTGATGCACGAAGGGGAGGCAATCCCGCGGGTTTCGCTGCAGACCAAAATGCCGGAAGTAATTTACGAAATGTCGCGAAAGAAATTGGGGGTAACCACAGTGGCGGAAGGCGACCGCCTGCTGGGGATCATCAGCGACGGCGACCTGCGAAGACTTCTTGAACTCCGAGGCAAAGACGTGCTCGATCTGACTGCGGCAGAATGCATGACCCGCGATCCCAAAACGGTGAGCAGCCAGGAGTTCGCAGCCACCGCTCTCGCCGTCATGGAAGAAAAAAAGATCACGTCTTTGATCGTTGTTGATGAAGGTAAATTGCGCGGCATCGTGCATCTTCACGATTTGTGGGGAACGGAGATGGTGTGACCTGGCAAATCTGGTTGCTGTTTGTTGCAACGGAAGCCGTGCTCAGCCTGACGCCGGGCCCAGCCGTACTATTCGTTTTGGCCCAGGCAATCCGGCGTGGACCGGGAAAGTCGGTATGGGCAAGCTGGGGGATTTTGAGCGCGAACGCGATGTACTTTGTCTTGTCGGCGACCAGCTTAGGCGCGGTGATCGTCGCGTCTTACAAATTGTTCTTTCTGATCAAATGGGCCGGGGCGGCGTATCTGGTCTATTTGGGGCTGCTAAGTTTTTTTGGGAAAAGCTCGGTTATGTCTCTTCCAGAAGGAAGTTCTGATCCGCGCAGCGGGCCCAAGGTTCTACGTGAGGGGTTCTTTCTTCAAGCGGCCAACCCTAAGGCGCTGTTGTTCTTTACCGCCATCCTTCCGCAGTTCATTAACGCGCACCACAACCTTGCGCTTCAAATTCTGATACTCGGGGTGAGCTCGATCCTGGTTGAGTTCACAATTCTCTTTACCTACGGTCAACTCGCCGGGCGAGCTTTGGCAACCGCGCGTAATCCACGATTTGAAAAAGTAACGAACCGGATTGCGGGATCACTGCTGATCGGAGCGGGAGCGGGATTGGCAGCACTGAGGCGGACATAGCCCCACCGCTGAGTTGAGGCACCAGGGTCCTCGCCGCCACAATCCTCTTCCAACTTGGCTGCTACAATACCCAATTCCCCTTTCATTCGGGACTTTTTCTATGCACCGCTGGTCACAGCTTTTCATTCCTACGCTTCGTGAGGCCCCCGCCGACGCCGAGGTGGCAAGCCACAAGTTCTTAGTGCGCGCAGGCTACATCCGTCAGCTTGCCGCAGGGCTTTACTCATATCTTTTCATGGGACAACGTTCTTTCAACAAGATCACTGCCATCGTGCGCGAGGAGATGGACCGCATCGGGCAGGAGTTCTATTTGCCCGCACTGCATCCGCGCGAATTATGGGAAGTGAGCGGCCGCTGGGCGGTGATGGGCGACAATCTCTTTCGCCTGAAAGACCGCAAGAGCGCAGAACTATGTCTGGCCATGACTCACGAAGAGAACATGACCGAGATCGCCCGCAAGGAGCTGCGCAGCTACAAACAACTGCCGCAAATCTGGTATCAGATTCAAACCAAATTTCGTGACGAGCCGCGCCCCAAGGCGGGTCTGCTGCGGGTACGCCAGTTCATCATGAAGGACTCGTACTCATTCGACATCGACGAGTCAGGGCTCGACCTTTCCTACAAAAAGCATCGTGAGACCTACTGTCGAATTTTTGACCGCTGTGGTCTGAACTACTTGATCATTGAAGCCCACTCAGGAGCGATGGGCGGTTCGCAGTCAGAAGAGTTCATGGTTTATACACCTGCGGGAGAGGATCAGGTGGTAAGCTGCGCCAACTGCAAGTACGCGGCGAACCTGGAAAAGGCCACGTCGAAGCTCGAGTCAGTAACCGATCTCGCGCCCGAAGGCGACGGCAAACCACTTGAAGTCCACACACCCGGTCAGAAGACGATCGAAGAAGTTGCGAGATTTCTGGGGGTATCGCCAAAGAACAAGATCAAGACCTTGGCGCTAATGATTGATGCGCAAGAGGGCAGCACGGGTGGAAGTGCCAACGCCGTGAAGTCTGGTCCACAAGCGGTCGTGGTGCTCATGCGCGGCGATCATCAGTTAAACGAAGCGAAGCTTTCGACCGCGCTTGCTGGACAAGAAACACGTCCGATGGAAGAGACCGAGATCCGCTCTCTTTTCCGCTCACCGGCAGGATTTTTGGGCCCCTTGGGCATCGACTGGGCAAAGAGCCTCAATGATTTGCCGAAACCGATTCTCCTCCTCGATAAAGCTCTCGAGGGCCGCACGAATCTGATCGCGGGGGCAAACAAAGAGGACTACCACGTCAAGAACCTGACACCAGGCAAGAATTTTCAGCCAACCGGCTATGCCGATCTGCGGGCCGTTACCACCGGCGAGCCGTGCCCGAATTGTGGATCTCCCCTGCGCATGGATACAGCCGTCGAAGTCGGCCACATTTTCAAGCTTGGCTACAAGTACTCGGAGTCGATGAATGCGCGTGTACTCGACAAAAACGGCAAAGAAGTCATGCCGATCATGGGCTGCTACGGAATTGGCATCGAGCGAATTCTTACCGCGGCTGTCGAACAGAGTAATGACGAAAATGGCTTTTGGCTTCCGCCCCAAATTGCACCCTTCGACGTCGTAGTCACGCCCACGAACGTCTCTGACGAAAAGCTCAAAAGTACCGCGGAAAGCATTGCCAGCGAGCTCAATTCCGCCGGTTTCGACGTGTTACTAGACGACAGGGACGAAAGGCCAGGGGTGAAGTTCAAAGACGCTGACCTAGTGGGCATTCCCTTTCGAATCAATGTGGGTAAAAAGGTTACCGAAGATAGGGTTGAGTTCGTTGAACGCTCGACTCGCCAAAGTCGCGATGTTAGCATCGGCGCAATAGTGCAGCATTTTCGGGAGGTTCTGGGCCGGGCGCATAGCCAGTTATAGCGTCCGCGTCCAGCGGAGCGCTATGAGTTTCATCAAAATGACTTTCGGTGTGTTCGTCATCGTCGTCGCCATCTATCTTGGCGTGATGCTGATCCCCCCATACTTCGAGAACTACCAATTCCAGGACGCGGTCAAGAATGAAGCGACCCTGGACACCTACACTTCAAAAACCGAAAATGACATTCGCGCGGCGGTGTTCAAGCAGGCTCAGGAGCTCGATATTCCCATTTCCGAAGAGCAGATTCACGTACAGCGGTCGGGATACCAGGGCACCGGGACCATCGTCATTCGAGCGCCATACGTCGTTCATATCGATATTCCAGGTTATCCGATGGACCTGCATTTTGACGCGTCCACTTCCAACCGGGGCGTACTCTAGAGGTTCGCGCCGTAGCTCCGCCATCGATTTGATTCCTAAATCAATTAGAATAGAAGCAGCTTCGGCAACGCCGAGGTTTGCTCTGGTAACGATTTCTCGCGCCGCCTCATCTCACCAGCAGGGACAGGGTTCGGTCTGAAACCCAGGGGTAATTCCGTCAAGTCGTGGCAATAAAAATAAGAATCCCGCATCGAACCAAGCGCGCCGGCGCAGGACGCCGCGATCCCGTCTTGCGTGCTGCCCGGGCAGCCTTCCTTTTTGTTGCACTCAGTTTTGTCGTGGTTTTTTCCTATTACTACGTCAAATATGAGCGGGTAATCGCCAGACGCTTCGATGGGCCCGTGTTTGCAAACTCCGCAAAGATATATGCGCGGCCCGATTCGATCGCGGTAGGCGAGAAGGTTGACCTGAAGGAGATTGCCTCGGAGCTTCGGCACGCCGGGTACGCGGAGAAGAGCGGCCAGTCTTCCATGGGCAGTTATCGGGTCACCGCCTCAGGCATTCAGATCCAACCCGGGCCGGGCTCGTACCACAGCCCTGAACCGGCCACTATTCGCGTCCACGATGACGTGGTGGAAGGCATTACCGGTAACTCCGGGAGTCAGCTCGAAGCATACGAACTCGAGCCTGAGATGATCACGTCGCTCTTCGAGGGCGATCAGCGTTCGAAACGCGAAGTGGTCCACTACAACGAAATGCCGAAGGTGCTGGTCGACGCCGTTCTCGCCATTGAAGATCGTCGCTTCTTTCAGCATAACGGCGTTAATTTCCTGCGCTTCGCCGAAGCCGCATGGATCGACTTCACACGTCAGCGGCATGAGCAGGGTGGCTCGACGCTTACCATGCAGCTCGCTCGCGGTTTCTTTCTGACTCCGCAAAAGACCATCAAGCGCAAGCTGACGGAAATGCTCATCGCCATCGAGCTGGAGCAAAAGTTCACCAAGCAACAGATCTTTGAGTTCTACGGCAATTGGGTCGATCTCGGGCAGCGCGGCTCCTTCGAGGTCAGTGGATTCGCAGAAGCCTCTCGCGCGTACTTCAATAAAGACCTGAAAGATATCAGCCTGCCTGAAGCCGCACTGCTGGCGGGATTGATTCAGCGGCCGAGCTATCTCTCGCCTTACCGGCATCCCGAACGTGCCAAAGACCGTCGCAACCTGGTGCTCGACAGCATGGTCGAGACCGGCGCGATCACCCGTGACCAGGCCGACAAGGCAAAAGCTACTCCCCTCAAACTCGCGCCGCCGAACGTAGAAGCGAGCGAAGCGCCCTATTTTGTCGATCTGGTTCGCGAAAGCCTGATCAGCAAAATCCCGGAGCGGGAGATGAACGAGCAGGCTTATCGGATCTACACGACGCTCGATCCGGAGCTGCAACGGGCGGCTGCACATGCGGTTGAAAACGGGATCAAACTTGTCGATGAGCAGCTTCTCAAGCGCCGGACCAAGCGGGTAAGAATCGGCAAGGGTAAATATGAAACTCACGTCGAATCAGGCCCTGAGGCACAGGTCGCGCTGGTAGCTATGGACCCGCATACTGGTGAAATTCTGGCCCTGGTCGGTGGGCGCAACTATGGCTTGAGCCAGCTTAACCACGCAGTGGCCAGACGTCCCACCGGATCGATCTTCAAGCCCTTCGTCTATGCCACTGCAATGAATACCGCCCTCGACGGCAGCAACCCGGTGTACACGCCCGCGTCCATACTTCCTGACGAGCCGAGCACGTTTGCCTACGGCGATCAGATTTACGAGCCACGGAATTACAAAGAGGAGTATCACGGGGACGTGACTGCCCGCTACGCGCTCGCCATGTCGTTGAACAATGCGACTGTCAAAATGGCGGAAGAAGTCGGGTACGACAAAGTAGCGAATCTCGCCAAATTGGCCGGCATCACCTCGGTCAAGCCGACGCCCGCTATGGCACTTGGCGCTTATGAGGCTACTCCGATTGATATGGCTGCGGCCTATACGGTGTTTGCGAATAACGGACTGCGATTGTCGCCCGTGATGGTCAAATCGGTGCGTAACGCGGATGGCGATCCGGTAATGAATTTTTCCGCCGAGTCGCGACAGGTGCTCGATCCCCGCGTCGCCTACATCATGACCGACATGATGGAGGGGGTCATCAACAACGGGCTCGGTTATAGCGCCGTACGCGCCCATGGTTTTACCCAGCCTGCTGCCGGCAAGACGGGAAGCTCGCATGATGGCTGGTTCGCCGGATACACCAGCAACCTACTGTGCATTGTGTGGGTTGGTTTCGACGACTACAGTGATCTGCACTTCAGCGGCGCGCAAACTGCGGCCCCTATCTGGACCGAGTTCATGAAGAAGGCGGCCGAACTCCCTGGCTACTCGGACATGAAGCCCTTTTCTCAGCCATCTGGTGTGGTCGATGTGCAGCTCGACAAATTGACCAACCTGCTCGCCACCCCTTCTTGCCCGCAAACCTACACTTCGGCCTTTATCGTTGGAACAGAGCCTACCAGCACCTGCGACCAGGGCAACGGAATACACGGAATCCTATCGAAGATATTAGGGCTGGGGAACCCTCAGCCTGAGCCCCCGCCAAACCAGGCGGCGAATGATCAATCGGGGCAAAAAGACCAAAAGAAAAAGGGCTTCTTGGGCAAGATTGCTGGTATTTTTAAGGATGATAAGCAGGCTGATCCGCCGCCCAAGCCGCCGGAAGCCGCCAGCCCCCATTGATTGGGCTAGTAGGCCAGGATTCTGGTTCCGAATGGGAACCGAAATGGCTTGTTCGACGTCTATACCTTAGCTCCTGCTTAGGAGGGGGATATGTTCCTCGCTTCCTTCCGTCGAACCCTGCCGTTCGCGTTGCTGGCTCTTCTTACTTCGCCCTGCTTCGCACAAACGAAGCAAACGCCCACAACCGACCAGATTCAGATTGCGCCGCCCATGCGGCAGGTGCCTGCTCCATCGCCGGAGGCCTCCGCGGCTGATCTCGAAAAGGCGGGTGATACCTTACGCGCGGAGAAAAACTATCTTGACGCTGCTGACTATTACCGGGCCGCGATCTCAAAGAGCCCGGATAGTGCCGCGCTTTACAACAAGCTGGGTATTTCGGAACTCATGCTGCAGCGCTTCAAGGAAGCGGGAAAGGAATTCCAGCGCGCAATCAAGCTGGACAAAAAATTCTCGGAAGCCGTTAACAACCTGGGCGTAATCGATTACGAGCGGCGGAAGTATGGAGCCGCGGTTAAGCAATATAAAAAAGCGCTGGTGCTGCAGCCCGATTCCGCGTCCTTTTACTCGAATTTGGGCGCTGCCTATTTCGCAAAGAAAGATTTCGAACGCGCAACGCAGGCTTATTCCCAGGCCGTGCGACTCGATCCCGAGATTTTCGAGCGCACGTCGCATAGCGGTATCGCTGCGCAAATGGCCTCACCAGACGACCGTGCACACTATGACTATGTCCTAGCCAAGCTGTACGCCAAGATTGGCGATCGCGACCACTCGCTCGAATTCCTCCGCAAGTCGATGGAGGAAGGCTACAAAGACGTAAAGAACGTGTATACCGATCCGGAATTTGCCGAGTTGCGCAAGGACGCGCGTTTCGAGCAACTGATGAAGTCGAAACCAGTTGCAATTCCCGAGTAGTGTACAGGCAAATCCTAAGCCTTTGTTTTCATGTATTTGATCGCGGATTCAGTCGTAGGCGCCTACTCACGATTTCCACAAAATTTCGCCGAAACTCCGCCCGCTGGGATGGGTTCAATTCCCCAGAAGCAAAACATGCCCACCGGCCGCCGACCCGAGCACGCCCCAAGCAGCGCGGCCGGTCAGGGCTTGTTCCTGAACTGGCGTACAATCCTACGCCGCTGATATCCTTTTCCGTCTTGCGCTAAACAAACTAAGGGTGGCCCACCCTACGCGACTTTCGTAGGGTGGGACGATGAAACTCCATCCTCAGGAGAACGCATGTCTTCTTCCCTCGAAGGTCGTGTGGCGGTCGTCTTTGGAGTCGCCAACAAACGCAGCATTGCGTGGTCAATCGCTCAGGGACTCCACCAGGCCGGAGCCAAACTCGCGATCACCTACCAGAACGAACGCCTGGAACAGGAAGCGAAGGACCTGATCCTGTCTCTTCCCGGCGCCGAAGCCTTCATGTGCGACGTTTCAAAGGACGGTGAAATCGAGCAGGTCTTTGCGCAGTTCAAAGAGCGCTACGGCAAGCTGCACGTGCTGGTACACAGCGTTGCCTTCGCCCCTCCCGACGAACTGAAAGGCGAGTTCGTCAATACCACGCGCGAAGGCTTTCGCATCGCCCACGATGTCAGCGTGTATTCATTGATTGCGGTCTCACGGGCTGCTGCGCCGCTGATGGAAGATGGCGGCAGCGTGATCACGATGACGTATTACGGCGCTGAGAAGGTCGTGCCGCACTACAACGTAATGGGTGTGGCAAAAGCCGCGCTCGAATGCACGGTGCGCTATCTGGCAAACGATCTCGGCCCAAAGAAGATTCGCGTGAATGCCATTTCTGCTGGCCCTATCAAAACCCTTGCCGCGCGCGGAATCTCAGGATTGGGCGAGATGCTGAAGTCTCATGCGGACCGCGCGCCTCTGAAGAGAAATGTCGACGTGAACGAAGTCGGCGCAACCGGAGTCTTTCTGGCTTCAGACGCGGGTTCAGGAATCACAGGTGAGACGATCTACGTCGATTGCGGCTACAACATCATGGGATTTTGATCTTCAAGAAACCACGCGGATCTTGCGTTCGAGCTCCGAAACTCGTTGCAGCGAGATCTCGACTTTTTTCTCGCGATGAAATCTCTCAAACTTCTCTCCCCACTCGATCAGCAGGACGCTGTTCTCCGTCATCAAATCGTCCAGGGCCAGCGTGTCCAACTCGCGAGGCGTATCGATCCGGTACAGGTCAATGTGATAGAGCATTGCCGATGGCCCGCGGTATTCGTGAATCAGAGTAAACGTCGGGCTGGTTACGTCCTCTTCAGCCGCGGCCTGGAAGCCCTGGGCAATTCCCTTCACTAACGTGGTCTTTCCCGCACCCAGATCGCCGGTCAATACGACGAGCTTCGGCGGTGCGAGCAATGAAGCGAGCTCGCGGCCAACCGCAATGGTTTCCTCAGGAGAATTGGTTGTGAACTCGCGCGGCATTCGACTGACGAGAATGAATCAGTATAGCCGCGCGAACTCAGCTAGGTTTCAGAATTCCACTTGCTCGAGCGCAGGCCGCGAAAGCTCTGGTCGCTGAATTCCTCGACCAATCGCCGCAGATGGTCCTGGTCGTCATCGGCAAGGGCGATGAATCGAAACGGCTGAAACACGCTGCCAGGAGAGGCGTGTAGAGGATTGAGCATTTCTGCCATTCCATTGACCATGCCGGACTGCGCCTGAAATGCGACCTCGACAAAGTCGCCTTCGGCAATGGCATTCGCCAACTGCAACAAGCCTCCGGTCGTTGACACAACCTGGAGCTTGCCCTTGGCGCGATGGCCATCGCCGAGTCTGATCAGGGCTGGTGTGGTTTGGAGTTTTATACGGGTGGGACGGTGCGAAGAATTACACTGGGGGAAGTGTGTCATAGCAGGCCCAATATGGCACCGTTCCCGCTCCAGCACGAGATTACCGAAGCCCACTGTACAGATTCTTCAGGATGCGTTCCTGTAATCTCCGATTTTTGTCCACTTTTCTTCGGCCTGCGCCAGAACTCTCCGGAAAGCCTCGGGCAATGCGGTGATCAGATCGGTCGCTACCAGAGAATGCTCGCCCATTTTCTCGCGTGCAATGTCGCCGGCCAGGCCATGCATATAGACAGCGCCTAAGACTGCCTCGAATTTGTGCTTTGGATTCTGCGCAATCATGCCGGTCACCATGCCGGTCAGAATGTCTCCCGTGCCGCCAGTCGCCATTCCGGGATTGCCCGTAGTGTTTACCCAGCACTCGCCGTCCGTGTTGGCCACAATTGTGCGATCACCTTTCAAGACGAGGATCACACCGTGCTCTTGAGCGAAGTTTCGCGCCACGTTGATGCGATCGCGTTGAATTGCTTGAATGCTCAAGCCGGTCAGCCGCGCCATCTCGCCGGGATGAGGAGTGAGCACAAGAGTTGATTGCCCGCTCTTCTCTGCGTTCTCGGTTTCATCTCTGCGATCTCTGCGGTTAAAAGCTTTTGCATTGCCTTCGAAGGCATTCAACCCGTCCGCGTCGAGCACGATTGGTATTTGCGATTGAGCGACAATTGCGCGGACGAACTCGACCGTGCTCGGATTCCGCGAAATTCCGGGCCCGATCGCGAGCACCGTTTTTCGTTCAGCAATCTGCTCGAACGCCTTCAGCGAGGCGCTTGAGATCGTACCCGCATCAGTTTCTGCGAGCGGTTCGGTCATGAGCTCCTGGTGATATCCGGCAATGGTCGCGTTCACCGATTTCGGCGAAGCCACGGTGACAAGCCCCGCCCCGACGCGGAGTGCGGCAAATCCCGCCATCCCCGCAGCGCCGGTTTTCCCGAGCGAACCGCCCACAACGAGCACGTGCCCATACATTCCTTTGTTCGAATCGCGCGGGCGCGGCCCAATAAGCGAAGAAATATCCTTCGGCGTGATTACGTTTAGCTTCAACGAAGATTGAATGGCTTCTTCGGACGATCCGATTGGAGCGATAACCATCGGCCCGCTGGTGAGATTCCCGAACACGTGCGCAGGACGAGGCGCAGTAAACGTAACAACAGCATCGGCGCGTGCCACAGCGCCGGTCTGCTCGCCCATAACTTCGGCATCGATTCCTGAAGGCACATCAACCGCAATGCACGGAGCCGTCGCAGCGTTGATCTTTGCAATTGCTTCCGCGTAGACGCCGCGAACGGGTGGCTTAAACCCGCTGCCAAGAATTGCATCGATCAGAACATCGCATTCGAAAACGAAGTTGGAGTCGGTTTTGCAATTGAACAACTTGAATAATGAGGGTGCCCCACCCTTCGCGCCTTTCGAAGAGTGGGATAAATCTAAAGTGTCGGGTGCCCCATCCTTGTCGCGTTCGTTGCGACAGGGTGGGGAATTTGATTTTCCTTCCATTCTTCCATAATTCTCCACCGCATCGCCCTTCAACTCCGCAGGATCGGCTAGTAGCAGCACCCGCACTTCCCTGCCCGCCTCGTGCAATTTACGCGCGGCCACGAATCCATCACCGCCATTGTTCCCTTTCCCGCAGATCACACCGAAACTTTTCGCGTTCGGATAAGAGCGCAGCGCGAACTCCGCCACTGCAGTCCCGGCATTCTCCATCAAAGCAAGGGAAGGCACACCGAATCGCGCGCTTGTCACACGATCAATTTCGCGCATTTCGGCAGAGGTGACGATTTTCATGGAGCGAGCTCTCGGCTGTTAGCTTTTAGCTCTTAGCTTAAACCCGAATACCTCTAACAATTGTGAATAGAAACGAGGAAGGCTTAAGGCGACGCAGTGCTCCTCAGAATTGACTTTCGCAAGCTAAAAGCTAAGAGCTAACAGCTAAAAGCTTTCCTTTTCAATCCGCCATCGTCGGCGCCGGCTTGGAAACAGATTCAGAACGACGTGCCGCTTGCACCTTGCTGTGCTTGCGGCCGTAGGTGAAATAAATGATCAGACCAATGATGAGCCAGCCGACCAGGCGAAGTTGTGTCCAATAAGAGAGCGAAACGATCAGCGCGCCGGATGCAAGAATCGAGAGAATTGGAATCAACGGCACCCATGGTGTTTTGAACGGCCGCTGGACTTCGGGATGCGTCTTGCGCATCACGATCACGCCCGCGCTGACCAGCACAAATGCGAGCAGCGTGCCGACACTGGTCATTTCGTCGAGAATGCGAAGCGGCAGCAAAGTGGCAAGTATCGCAACGCAAAAACCCACCACAATGGAAGTCAGGTAGGGAGTACGAAACCGCGTATGAATTTTCGCGGCCCACGGCCAAAGAAGCCCGTCCTTTGACATGGAATAAAACACGCGAGACTGGCCAAGCAACATCACAAGCATGACTGTCGCCAAGCCGAGCAGTGCGCCGATTTCAACCAGAATCGTCGCCCAGGGATGCCCGGTTGCGCGCATGCCGACCACCACCGGATCGGGAACATTTAGTTGAGTGTACGGAACAATGCGGGTGAGCAATCCCGAAACTAAGATGTAAAGCGCGGTGCAGATCACGAGCGAAACCAGAATACCGATTGGCATGTCGCGCTTGGGATTTTTCGCTTCTTGTGCGGCGGTTGAAACTGCGTCGAATCCGATATAAGCGAAGAATACAACTCCCGCCCCGCGCATAATGCCCGACCATCCAAACGCACCGCGTTCACCGGTATTCGGAGGAATGAACGGATGCCAATGGTTCGGCTGGCCATTGTGCACCCAGAGAAACGCTGCCGCCAGCGCGATAAAGACGCAAACCACGCCTACTTTCAAAAACACTATGGTTGTCGTGAAGTTTGCGGATTCTTTAATGCCCACAACCAGGATCGCAGTGATTGCCGCGATAATCAGGAATCCGATGTAGTCGTACCGAAGATGAATCGGCAATCCGAAAATGGTGGCGTCGGTAGTGGGCATCTCAGGAATGCCGATGCCCAAGTCGTGGCAGAATGCCCGCAGGTGGCCGCTCCAGCCGACAGCAACTGTTGCTGCACCGAACGCATATTCGAGAATCAGGTCCCAGCCGATGATCCAGGCGATCAGTTCCCCGAGAGTCGCGTAGGAGTATGTGTACGCGCTGCCAGCGATGGGAATCATCGATGCAAATTCGGAGTAGCACAAACCTGCAAGCGCACAGGCAATTCCGGCGATCACGAAGGAAATCAAAATGGCCGGTCCGGCAAACTGGGCGGCAGCCTGCCCGGTGATCACGAAAATGCCGGCGCCGATCACCGCGCCGATTCCGAGCGTCACAAGATTCACCGGTCCGAGCGCTCTGCGAAGACTGTGCTCGCCGGTTTCCTGCGCCTCCGTCAGCAACTTTTGTAGTGGTTTTTTGGCAAACAAATTAGCCATTTAGTTAGCTTCTCCTATGCGGCAGACGCTTGCGCCGCCGTCGAACGCAAACGCCACGCATAATACACCGGAATCCCGAGCAGGACGATAATCAGCCCCGGCCAAGTATATTGCGGCTTGTAGAGCAATAACACAATGTCAATAAAAATTGCCATGACGATGTAAATTGCCGGAAGCACCGGGTACCCGAAGGCACGATACGGCCGCTCGGCGTTGGGCTGTTTGAATCGCAAAACGAACAGCCCGGTTATCGTGAGAACGTAAAACACCAGCACAGCAAACACCACGTAATCCAGCAACTGCCCATAGCTGCCCGAAATGCACAAAATGCAGATCCACGCCATCTGCACCATCAGCGAAGCAGCCGGCGTCTTATAGGTGGGATGCAGCTTCCCCGCGCCGCGAAAGAACAAACCATCCTTCGCCATGGCGTAGTAGACGCGGGCGCCGGAAAGTATCAGCCCATTGTTGCACCCAAAACTTGAAATCATGATGGCGATCGCCATTAGATAGCCGCCGATGTTGCCGAACATCTGTGTCAGCGCGGCGGTGGCTACGCGATCTTCGGATGCGTACTGGATTCCACGCTGCAAAATAGTTGCGCCGTCGGGCGAACCGTGTAGCGGCAATACGTTCAGGTAGATCACATTGCAGGCAATATACAGCGCAATGACCACGCCAGTTCCCAAAGCTAACGACAGGGGAATGTTGCGTCGTGGATTAATCACCTCGCCGGCGGTGAACGTTATGTTGTTCCACGCGTCCGCCGAGAACAGCGATCCCACTTGAGCCACGGCCAATATCGTCAGCGTGCTTACCAGCACCACCGGCCCGCCAACACCGACTTGAATAGAATGCAGCGACCAGGCTCCGTGCCAGAAGTTCGCGCCAAAATTTGCCGCGAGCGCTTCCGCATTGCGTCCTACAAACAAACCGACCAGCACCAGGCCAAGCAGGCCAGCCACCTTCGCGAAGGTAAACACATTCTGGATAAGCGCGCCGGTCTTCACGCCAAAAATATTGATGACCGAGAGCACCACAACCAGAAGAATTGCCATCAGGTTCTGCGTGTTAACGCCAACATCCATGTTCCCGAGAACCATGGAGCCGAGTCGAATCGGCGGAACTTTCGCAACGTGAAGCAGCCAGTGCGTAGAAGAAACGGAAGGAAAAAAGACGCCGAGAAATTTCCCAAACGCAACGCCAACCGCTGCAATGGTTCCAGTCTGAATGACCAGAAACAGCGTCCAGCCATAGAGAAATCCCCACAACGGCCCAAGCGCTTCGCGCAAGTAAACGTATTGTCCCCCGGCGTGCGGCATCATGGCGGCAAGTTCACCGTAGCTCAATGCCGCCGTGATCGTCAGAAATCCGGTGACCAGCCACGCTCCAATCAACAACGCCGGTGAACCGACCTCACGCGAAATGTCCGCGGAAACAAGAAAGATTCCGGAACCGATCATTGAGCCCATCACCAGCATGGTGGAACTGGTGAGGCCGAGGCCTTTGACGAAATCGCGGTCGGTGGAAGTGGTTACGGCAATCGTGTTGCTGGCGGGGGCCGATTTGGTTTGAACGCTCAGGCAAGGCTCCAAAGCAAGTGGCTAGTGACTAGTGGCTG
>DAIPJJ010000266.1:0-4217 GCA_036770325.1 Terriglobales bacterium | reverse complement strand
TCGCGTGGTACAGGCCTTTGAACGTGGTATCGAAAAAATGCTGCCGGACGTATTGCGAAAGGCTGTGCTGGGCCAGAAAAATCGCTGGGGCTGGAGGCATCATCGCGGAACAGGGAAAAACCTGCGTCGGAGAGAAGCAGGCTTTCTTGAGCCATACATTGTAAATGAAGAGGTATGGCTGGACTGACTCGCGAGTTGCTGAACGACCCCGCGAGATCAGGAACTCCCGCGCTCAGGTCAACTGCCCGGCGACTGCCAGGGAAGAAACATCAAGGAATCACTGCCTGTACCTGATTCGAAAAGCTGCTCAATGCGCCGGCGCTGTTCACGGACTTCAGGGCATAAAAATACGTCTTGCCCGATTGCACGGATTGGTCCGTGTACGCCAGGCCGGAAACGCTCCCGAGCAACCCGAAATATCCGCCCGAAATGGTTGAGCGGTAAACCTGATAACTGGTCACACCACCGCTAGTGCTCGCACGCCAGTTCAGCTTGACCGAATGTGCGCCTGCGGTCTGGGACTTAGCGGTCCTGCAAGTGTAGTCGAGGCTGGTGATCCAATTCTTGCTGGTATCGGATGCGACGATTTTGAAATGGTACGTGGTGCTGGGCGTCAAACCTGAAATCAATTCTGTTTTGCTGCGCCAGTAATTCGCACTGTCAGCATTTGTCTTTGTGTACGAGCCGGCCGCGGTACCGTACTCGACGTGAGCAATGGTGGGGACGGCGGTCGTCCAGCCAATGGAACAGCTATTGGCAGCGGGCTTGATGGTCACGTTGGTGAACCAGGTTTGGGCACACGCGGGCAGGCAGAGAAATAGCAAGACGGTAAATTTCATGGGTGAAAAATGCCGGTGAGGGCTCTCCAATTCTGAATTCACGAAGCGGGCGCAGAAGTGAACTTTTGAAATTGGTCGCGCGCGACTACTCAGTTTTCAGGTTTATATCGCAAGTGATTTCCGGCGCGCAAAATGAGAAGTGCAATTCGGAATTCAGTAGGGCAGGCGTGAATCGTACCGATCATCCGGCGATTGTGATTCGTGAAGGAATTAAAGTCAAAATCCCCGCCCCTTCGGCTTCGCTCAGGGCAGGCCCTATCTCGCAAAAACCGCGAGATGAGGACGGGGCACCCTCGGGAGATTCTTGCTGTAAAGGTGAGCTACGTGCCGAATCTTGCGGCAGCGCGCGCTTTCGCTTTGGCGGCTTCTTCTTCGCGGCTTTTTGGTGGCGCCGTGGTTTCGAGCGAATGCAGCAGTCGGGATGAAGCTGCGGCTACTTCGTCGATGGCAGCGAGAAAGGCAGCTTCGTTGGCCTTCGACGGTTTCGTGAAGCCGCTGATTTTTCTCACAAATTGCAGGGAAGCTGCGCGGACTTCATCGTTGGTGACAGGCGGCTGGAAGTTGAAAAGTGTTTTGATATTTCTGCACATAAGTCCTCAATATTCTCGACAATACAATTTTAATACGCGGGCAGCATCCGGCTTTGGTTGTCCCACCTCCAGCCTGCCGCTCTCGATGTGAGTTGGAGTTTGTCTTCTGCGTGATGGGGTGTGCATGGCGCAACCGCGCGCGCATCTAAATCTGGACACCCAGAAGGAGGGAACATGGACGAACTCGTAAAACAAATCGCACAGAGAACAGGAATCGGAGAAGACAAGGCAAGACAAGCCGCAGAAACCGCAATTTCCTTCTTCAAATCAAAATTTCCCAGCCTCGGCGGACACTTTGACAGCTTCATGCAAGGAAGTGGCTCGTCAGAAGAAAAGATGAAGTCGGAAATCGGAGGAATCTTCGGCAAGAAGACTGCATAGCTCGCAGCTCTGAATCAGAAATCGTCACGGCCTCGATCGTCGGGGCCGTTTTGTTTGCAGACAGTGGTATCCTCTTGCACCATGAACGCGCAAGGGATCACGCCGATACTGAACGTCTCAGACATTGCGGCTTCTTTCGAGTGGTTTGCGAAATGGGGATGGAAGAAGTGCTGGGATTGGGGAAAGCCGCCGACCTTTGGAGCAGTGCAATCGGGCAAATGCCAGATATTTCTCTGCCAGGGAGCGCAGGGCGGCCGCGGTCGCGGCCCGAACACCACTACATTCCAAAAACAGGGAGATGAAGCAGGGGACAAAGGCGCGTGGATGTCGGTCTGGGTGGAAAACGTTGACGATGTTTATAAGGAATGCCTTGCCGCCGGACTAGAGATCACGTTCCCGCCGCATGACATGCCTTGGGAGACACGGGAGATGCATTTACGACATCCCGACGGCCACGTGTTTCGCGTCGGTTGCGGCATTGAAGAAGAGGGTGAGGGCAGTGACCGCGAGCGGCCATGACGATCCATTCAATTTGCAGCGCTTCGTAGACGCGCAGGAGCCAGTGATTGCGAGCGTACTCGCCGAACTTAGGCGCGGTCGCAAGCGCGGCCATTGGATCTGGTTCATCTTTCCCCAACTCAGAGGTCTTGGCCACAGCGCGAATTCTGAGTTCTACGGAATTTCCGGCTTAACGGAGGCCACGGCGTACTTGCAGCATGGGGTTCTCGGCCAGAGATTGATCGAATGTACGGGGTTGGTGAATGCGGTGGAAGACTCTTTGGCTGACGACATCTTCGGCGAGATTGATGCCATGAAATTCCGGTCGTCAATGACCCTCTTCGCGAAGGCCAGCCCCAAGCAGCCAGTGTTCGTTGATGCACTGGAGAAATACTTCGACGCTGAGCCTGATCCGTTGACGACGAAGTTGCTCGGTGGCTCGCACTGACTGCATTTGCGCGATCGCATCGCGGATCTGCTTACAAGCGAGACCTGGAATGGTGAGTTTTTAGGGGAGCCGAATGATGGAATTGTTCCGGTGCGGCCAACCCGGCGGCACCTCGAGCCCGCTCGTTTTCTCCAGCGATGCTGGTACGGGGTTTGGCGTGACCCACTCACGGGCATAGCACAGCTGAATTTCTTTGTGCGTCTGAGGTGGATTCCGCCAGCGGTACTCCGAATGAAGTAATCAATCTACTAAACGAGCAGACCAACGGGTCAGGTTTTTTCTAAAATAGTCGCACCACTAGGACGGCGGAAAGCGAGACACGGCAAAGGCTATGGATGGCTCTTTTGTACGAAAACTTGGATTAGTTACGGGCGGCCTGCTTCTGTCAGCTCTCTCAGCCTTAGTCATGGAATGGTGGATGTCCATTAGCACCCCAGGCGCAGTCGCAGTCTATTATTTGTTTAACCCAGGAGGTAGCGGCCCCGTAAATGCGAGTCTAGTGATTGCCACCCATCTAGGCACGCTTTGCAATTCTCGCCAGTGTTTATCTGTTCATTCCCAGGATTTTCAAAAGGAGTGGGAGGTGATCCGACTTTCGAAACCGCATGCTCTTTTCCTGCTCGTAGCTGGGCTGTTCCTCTATTCGACGAGCCAGGCCCAGCAGCCTCAAATACAAATTACCGCTCCCTCGGATCGATCCCTGGTATATGAGGGAGAGACCTTAATCGTCACCGTTGCTGCGGACCCTTCTGTGCAGAACCTTTGGGTGACTGCTCAATCTCCATTGCCAGAAGCACAGGCCACGCCCACCGCGGGGCACTTCGCTTTCAATCTAGCGACAAACATACCACCAGGTTTGTACCAAGTTGGTGCTATAGGGAGCACCTCCGGTAGGCCTGTGTTTGCTGCCCCGATTCACGTCGACATAGAGCGGCAGGACACGCCGAAATACCTGGTCGCCCGGCCGGATTCAATTGTCCTCCTTGCGATTGGCGACACCGTGCCAATAAATGTCCTAGGCGTCTATCCTACCGGCGGCGCGCTACCGTTCAGCCACTCGACACGGACAACCTATACTTCGAATAACACTCAAATTGTCACTGTCGATTCGTAGGGTATTGTGACTGCAGTAGCCGCGGGTGAAACCACGGTGCTGATCCAGTATGGGTCTCTCTCAACTACGGTAGATGTGAGCGTAGAACCTCGCCCGACCGGAACACCGCCTCAGATCAGTGGCGTGGATCCGCCCACTGGCGTACCCGGCCAACGCAAGTGACGATTACGGGATCACATTAGATTCCGCGTGGTGGCTCCGGCTCCAATGCTTCTTCCACCGTGCTTAGTTTTGCCAATTCACATTTACAAATCCGGTCCCGGTTGCCGGCACCGTGTATTGATGATTGGCTCCGCCTTCCCAGGTGACGGTTCCGTCTGAAGCAATCTTGATGAACTTGAATTGCA
>DAIPJJ010000115.1:0-14431 GCA_036770325.1 Terriglobales bacterium | reverse complement strand
AGGGGAAGACAACGCTGGTGAAACTCATCACGCGGCTGTATGACCCCACCGAGGGCCAGATTCTGCTCGATGGAGTTGACCTTCGCGAGTACGACCTGGAAGATCTGTACCGCGAAATTGGCGTCATCTTTCAGGATTTCATGCGCTACGAGATGACCGCACGGGAGAACATCGCGGTCGGCAAGATCGATCAGGTGGAAAATCTTCCGGCTTTGAAAGAGGCTTCCGAAAAGAGCCTTGCCGATGAAGTGATCGCGCGGCTTCCCGCCCACTTTGAACAGATGCTCGGGCGTCGGTTTGAAAGTGGCGTCGATCTTTCCGGTGGTGAGTGGCAGAAACTCGCGCTCGCCCGCGCTTACCTGCGCGATTCACAATTGTTGATTCTTGACGAACCGACGGCCGCGCTCGACGCTCGAAGCGAGTACCAGGTCTTCCAGCGTTTTGCTGAATTGACTGCCGGAAAGATGGCCCTATTCATTTCACACCGCTTCTCGACCGTGCGCATGGCAGACCGCATCGTAGTACTTGAGAGCGGAAGAATCGTCGAAGAAGGAACTCACGAGAAACTGACGCGTCTGGGCGGACGTTACGCCGAAATGTTTGAATTGCAAGCTGCCAGTTACCGCTGACCTGCATGCCCCAGAATACGCATATCGAGCTGATCGAAAACGAAACCGAGCGCGTGCCGCAAGGCGCGAAGGATGCGGCTCCGGATTTCGGCAATCTTCGCCGCAGTGCCGAGGAACTCTCTCGCCTGCTGGCCTGGAACCCGAGCGTACAGACATCGCCTTTCTATTCCGTACGCTGGAACGCCATGTCGGCGGTGCTCCGGCCAGTGCTGGAAAGGGTAATGAAAGACGGGCGGAGCGACTCAGAGACCGACGATCACCGTTGGCTGCGCGAGAACAATTCTTTCATTACTTCCCACCTCAATAACACCCGCAATGCGTTCAGACTGATGAACCGAATGCCGCATGTTCGCACCCCTCGCGGCACAACCATTCCAAGGGCCGCGGGAGTAGCCGAAGCCTATTTGCATGCGGCTGAATTTGAATTCAGTGAAGCTGGATTTCTGGTATATCTCAGCGCATACCAGGAAACGGTCCCGCTAAAATTTGCGGAACTTTGGACGCTGATCCCCTCGCTCGAGCTTATCCTGCTCGAGCAAATCGCCGTGCGCGGGCGCAAGTGCCTGGAAGACCCTGACCAGCCGCAAAAAGTCGGTATCTGCGTGCGCAGCTTGCGCGAAATGAGCCAACTGCACTGGAAAGACGCGCTCGATTCGCAAATTGTTTTCGACAAAGTTCTATGTGAGGACCCGGCCGGTTCATATCAACTCATGGACTTCGAGAGCCGGTCGCTTTACCGCGAACGTGTCGTCAGAATCGCTGAACGCTCAGACTCGACCGAAATGGAAGTGGCGCAGGCAGCGCTGGCCTTGGCGCGCAACGCTCAGAAGCAGTCGTTTGACGATCCGCGTGAAGCAAAACGGCAGTCACACATTGGCTATTACCTGATAGGACCAGGAGCTGGTGATCTGCACACGCGCGTGGGATTGCGTCCGCCGCTCGGTTGGAAGATTCGCCACTTCCTGACCACACATCCCGACGAATTCTATTTGCCCGGCATTGAAGTCTTGACCTTCGGCATCATGTCCGCGATCGTTCTGCTGCTGACCAGCACCAACACACCACCCTGGATGATTCTTTTTTCCATGGTGCTGCTTTTTCTGCCATCGTCGCAGAGCGCCGTCCAGGTCATGAACTATCTGACGACTGCACTGCTACGGCCACAGATTCTTCCCAAGCTTGATTTCTCGAAATCGATTCCTGAGGATTGCACCACGCTCGTCGCAGTTCCGGCTCTGCTGCTGAGTGAAAAGCAAGTACGCCGGCTGGTCCAGGATCTCGAAGTTCGCTATCTGGGCAATCATGATCCGAACCTGCATTTTGCGCTGTTGACGGACCTGCCCGACTCGGCCGTTCCTTCCAATGAAGATGATCCACTGGTAGACCTGTGCGCGAAGCTGGTGAAGGAGCTGAACGAAAAATACTCCACGCGCGAGATGGGTTCGTTCCTACTTCTTCACCGCCACCGCGTTTACAACCCGCGCGAAAAAGTGTGGATGGGTTGGGAACGCAAGCGCGGCAAACTTCTCGATCTGAACCGGCTGCTCAGCGGCCACTACGACAGCTTCCCTGTCAAAGCAGGCGACCTTTCCGTTTTGCAGCAGGTGCGGTTTGTTATTACGCTCGATGCAGACACCGAAATCCCGCGCGGGACGGCACAAAGGTTGATTGGGACACTCGCGCATCCGCTTAATCAAGCCATCATCGATCCCGAAAAGAATATCGTGGTGGCGGGATATGGAATTCTCCAGCCTCGCGTTCGTGTCAGCGTCCAGAGCGCCTCACGTTCGCGCCTCGCCAACATCTATTCCGGTCAAACCGGAATGGATATCTACACGCACGCGGTTTCCGACGTTTATCAGGATTTATATGGCGAAGGGATTTTTGCCGGCAAGGGGATCTATGAAGTCGGCATCGTGCAGCACGTGCTCGAGCACCGCTTCCCGCAAAACGCCCTGCTAAGTCATGACCTGATCGAAGGAGCATACGCGCGCGCGGGCCTGGTCACCGATGTCGAGGTCGTCGAGGATTACCCATCGCACTACAGCGCTTACAACCGCCGCAAGCATCGCTGGCTCCGCGGTGACTGGCAAATCACGAGTTGGCTCCTATCTCGCGTGCCAGACGAGACCGGGCGCATGGTCCCGAACCCGATCTCCCTCGTCTCGCAATGGAAGATTTTCGACAACCTCCGCCGCAGCCTGGTTGAGCCCGCAACATTCCTGCTGTTTGTTCTGAGCTGGCTGGTCATGCCTGGTTCCGCTCGCGAATGGACAATCGCAGCAATCTGCATCCTTTTTGTGCCGGTCTGGTT
Source organism: Terriglobales bacterium (assembly GCA_036770325.1). Taxonomy (GTDB): domain Bacteria; phylum Acidobacteriota; class Terriglobia; order Terriglobales; family Acidobacteriaceae; genus Gp1-AA145. The sequence continues at coordinate 11,488 of DAIPJJ010000115.1, read as the reverse complement.
CGAGTGCCTATTCAACCTTGTGCGCTCCGTTGCGGAGAAGAAGCTATCAGTCGCTCGCGACGCCCTACACACGCTTTTCGCCGCAAACTTCACCATTTTCCTGAATCTGGTCTTTCTTGCTCACCAGATGCTGGTTTCCATGGATGCCGTGGTACGCACGATCGTGCGGCGCGTCTTTACAAGACAACGATTGCTCGAATGGGAAACCGCCGCCGAAGCAGAACTCGGCGCCCAGAAACGCACGCCGGTTGATGTTTATCTCGACTGGATGCCGGTGATTGCAACTTGCGTCGCCGCGCTCGTATATTTCGGGCGCCGGCCCGCCTTCTTCTCCGCCCTGCCCATCCTTGTCCTTTGGGGAAGCAGTAAGTTGGTTTCCATGTGGCTGAATCATCCGCCACAACTCTCGCGTCACGAAGCTTCTGAGAAAGATCGTCTGTTCCTTCGCCATGCTGCAATTCGCACCTGGCGGTATTTCTGCGAATTCAGCACAAGTGAACACAACTGGTTGATTCCAGATAACGTTCAGCAGGAACCGTTTCAGGTCGCCCCGCGCGTATCACCAACAAACGTCGGTCTGCTGCTGAACGCGCGGCAAGTGGCATGCGAATTCGGATATCTCGGCGTTCCTGAATTCCTCGATTTGAGCGCGAAAACCCTGAAGGTGCTGCGCGACATGCCCCGTTTTCGTGGGCACCTTTACAACTGGTACGACACGCAGACGCTGAAACCATTGCCGCCACTATTTGTTTCAACCGTCGATAGCGGAAACCTCGTCGCCTCGCTCTGGACTCTGCAACAAGGCTGCCAGAACCTGCTCGAACAGCCGCTTTTTCGAACGCAACTAGCTGAAGGGTTCCTGGATCACCTTCGCATTCTTGTCGACTTGAAGGCCTTTTCTCGTTCTTTGTTTCAGAAAATTGAACGCAAGGCACAGTATGGAAACTGGGTAAAGTCGCTCCTTCGCTTTCCGCATGGTCCGCTCGAACGCCTTCTCACGGCAGAAGAAGGAGCAAAGGACGAACGCGAGTTAAAGTGGTTTAGCACTCAGGCGCTATTGCGGCTCACGCAATTCCGTAAGTCAATCGTGCGGTTTGCTCCGTGGTTGCTTCTCGATTTCGAGGAACTCAGGAAAGACGAGCAGCTCGCCGTCCCTGGTGAGAATATTGCGCTGAAGGACCTGCCCGAGACGCTGACCAAGTTTGCCACCAGGTTGCAGCGTGCCATCGACAACTTGCCGTCCGGCGACTCACGCAGGTTGTCGCTCGAAAGACTTCTTTCCATGGTCTCCGGCGCCCGAATGGACGCGACGCGGCTGATTCAGGAAGTTCACATCGTCGCCGATTTTGCCGGCAAATTGGCCGACGAAATGGAATTCGCTTTCCTGTGGAGCCGCCGGCGGAAACTGCTCTCGATCGGCTATGATGCCGGACAACAAATCCTGCATGATGCGTGCTACGACCTGCTGGCCTCTGAGTCACGCACCGCATCATTTATCGCGATTGCTAAAGATGACGTACCGCAGGAGACCTGGTTCCTGCTATCGCGATCCCACATCATGAACAACGGCCGCCCAATTCTGCTCTCCTGGACCGGAACCATGTTCGAGTACATGATGCCTGCGGTATGGATGAAAAGTTATCCTGGCACTCTTCTCGACCGCTCCCAGACCGGAGCTGTATTAACACAACAGGAATTCACAGCTGCTCAACGCATTCCCTGGGGCATTTCCGAATCGTCATTTGCTACGCGGGATGCCGCAGGAAATTATGGATATCACGCGTTCGGCGTACCACAACTCGCGGTGTTTCACGGCGAAGTCGAGGCCCTTGTCATCTCCCCCTATTCCACGTTCCTCTCCCTAAACACATCAACCAAGGCTGCATTGCGCAACTTGCGGCGTATGTCGCATGAAGGGTGGTTTGGCGAATACGGTTTTTACGAATCCGCAGACTATTCGGCCTCGCGCGACTCTCGCTGGCGTCATCAGTATGAGTTGATCCGCCTGTGGATGGCCCACCATCAGGGTATGAGCTTGTTGGCTATCGCAAACCTCCTTGCGGATGGCGTCGTACAGAGCTGGTTCCATTCTCATCCCCGCGTGCAGGCAACAGAACTCATACTCGACGAAAAACCCGCCAATCTGATCGCGCAGTAACCGCTGCAGTCGTTACTAATGGTCTGCACTAACTATTCTTCACTCCATTGAACCAAAGTAGTTGCTTCATTAGATTTGGAGCCAATCTCACTCAGTTTGCGCTGCACGGTTGCGCCCACCCGTCCGTTTCAGCACGCGCATGCCGGGTCAAATCTGCTTGCTGGAGCATCCATGAAAACACTGTTTTGTGTGTTTGCACTATCTGTGTGCGCAGTCGCTGGCGTGTCGGTATCTGTTCCCAATAGTGTCAGCACTGGGCCGTCGCCCATCCACTTCGTCGCCAAGGCCACAACTTCTTGCTCGCGCGGAGTTTCATCGATGGGGATCTATACCGCTCCATACGTCCTGGCGTACAAAGTCGCAGGCGCGAAGCTTGACACATATTTGCACCTGAGCGCCGGTACCTATCACACACAAGTCCAGGAATGGGACAAATGCGGCGGAGCTTCTAAGACTCCGATTACCGTCACGGTTTCAGGCGGAACACGATCGAGCGTTGGAAGCAGCAGTCACGTTTTCGTTGTAGTGGAGGAAAACCACAGTTACTCGAGCGTCATTGGGAGCTCGGCCATGCCGTATCTGAACAGCCTGGCTTCAAAATATGCGTTGGCCACACAGTACTACGCGGTCACACATCCTTCGATTGGAAACTACTTTATGCTGACCACGGGTCAGACAATTACGAACAACGACAGTGCCTGCAGCACGATCAGTAACGACAATATCGTTCGCCACCTGCTCACCGCAGGGAAGACCTGGAAGTCATACGCACAGAGCCTTCCTTCCGTCGGTTACACCGGATGCGGTGTTCACCCATATGCGAAAAGACACAATCCGCTCGCGTTTTTCTCGGATGTGGCGAACAGTAGCGAAAAGAGCAACCTGGTACCTTTTACGCAATTCGCAAAGGACCTCGCGAACAATTCCCTTCCCAATTTCTCTTTCATCGTTCCAGATCTTCTTCATGATGCGCATGACGGCTCGCTACAGCAAGCCGATGCGTGGCTGAAGACGAACATCGCGCCCCTGATCGCTAGTTCAACATTTCAACAGAATGGGCTGTTGGTCATCGTGTTCGACGAAAGTGTTGATTCGGACAAAGCACACGGAGGCGGTCATATTGCCGCCGTTGTGATCGGCCCGAAAGTCAAGCATGGATACAAGTCAACGGTTTTGTATCAGCACCAGAACACGCTGAAGACAGTGCTGCAGGCACTGGGGGTAAAGACTTATCCGGGCGCTGCGGCCAATGCTGCTCCGATGAGCGACTTCTTCTGAGCACGCAGAGCGGGTGGGCTTAACAATTCAAGCCGCCCGCTCTGATTTTTCGCCCGCGGTGTTACTGAACCGCACTCGCGTTGCGAGCAGCCCGCAATAATTCGACAGATCGCTTCGGATTAATCAGGTGTCGCCGGCCATCCTGACTGGCGGTCGCCCCTTTTCTGATCAGGTCAATGACTTGGGGCGGAGTCAGTGACGGGTCTAGCGCAAGGAGTTTTGCCGCGAGGTTCGCAACATTGGGTGAAGCCATTGACGTGCCGGAGAGCTTGAGCCTTGTGCCGCCGGGTACGTAACTCTCAACTTCATACCCATCCGCGTCCACAACTACGGTCGGTCCGTAACTCGTGAACGAAGTTTCTTCTCCCGCCTGGTTCACTGCCCCGACCACAATCACGTTTGGGAGCTGAAGCCCGGCAGGCACATCCTGCAGGAAACTGGCATCACTGTCGGCATTGCCGGCGGCAACGACGAAAAGGGTGTCAGGAGCGCCCTTGATCGCGTTGGCAACTCCGTCATACCAAATCTTGTAAAGTTCTGCTGCGCGCTGTTTGCGTTCTGCGGGATCTGCGCCTCCGCCCGTCTTCGAAAGCCAAGTCTCAAATTCTCCCGGATCGTCACCCCAGCTCATGTTCACCACCCGGACAGTCCGCGTACGGAAATAGTCGGACATTTGCATGAAGTCAGAAGCCAGTGCGTGCGCCCACTCGGGAGTTGGAGGAAACGGGAGATCGGGAAGCTGGTCGTCAAAACGCGCAACGGCCAGCCGCACAGCCGGGTTCCCTCTTGCCACAATCCCAGCCACGTGGGTCCCATGTACATAGAACCCAAAAAGCTTCAGGTTCTCGAAGAATTCGTGCATCTGATCGGCGGAAAAGCTGTCGATTTTTTTCTGCAGCGATATAGCTTCAGGCGAGTTGACTACATCCTGAAGGTCAACAAAACCCTTCATGTCGGCCAGAGTCGTCGGATATGCATTCTGCTGGGCCACAGTCAGCGGATACACCCAACTCGTCGAAACACCGCCTTTGTCGTCGAAGGCGAGGCCGTGATTTCCGCTCGCCGTGGGATGGGGATCGGTAAATGCGCGATTACCGAAGATTGATTCATCGATGCCGGAATCCCATATTGCCACCGTCACCGGAGTAAGCTTCTGATCGCTGCTCAGGGTCACATCGCGCGCCTGCCAGATATCAGGTTTGAGCTGATTGTGTGCTGCTACATATGCTTTGATTTCCGCGCGCCACTCTGCCTTAACGCTGTCGTAAAACACCAGGAACTGTCTTGTCCCGATCAAATCCCACGCTTGATGATTGTCGAGCGCGCCTGAGGTCCGTACCGCGGGATCATATTCGGTTTGTATCCAACCTAATGCGCTGGCTTTCGTATCCAGTTCGCTGCTTCGCAGCTTTTCTCTCATGTCGTCCTGCACCGTGTCCCACGGCAATGAACCAAGATCCTGGCGATAGTGTTTAGAGAATGACTGTCTGAATTCAGAACTGTTGGTATTGCCAGACTCGATGGCGGCTTCCAGCCAGTCTTCATCGGCAAGAGCTGCTGTCAGTTTTGCCGCGGGCTTTTCTTCGAGTGATCGAATTTGCTTGGTCGTCTCGAGTGCAGCTTTGTAATCGCCGGCGAGTTCCTGCAAATTCAGCTTCGCTCCAAGCAGTTCGCGCAAGCTGGCTTTGTCCTGGATCTCATAGTCGCGAAAAATGGAATCGAGGTCGCTTTGCACCTTTGAGGCGAAGGCATTGAACGTAGCGGCGTCTGACTGGACCAGTTCTGAAGCTGATCCCTTTACCGGGTAGACAAATCGCGGCAAGTCGCTTGCGTTCGTGACCTGCTTCTTATTCGTGGTCTGAGCAGAGGTGGTGGGTAGAAACGCGAAAAGACTAAGAACTAAGCTGAACGCTGCATGCTTGAGCATGGTGCCCCCGTTTGCCTTGAGGAGTTTACCTGAAATCACTCAAGGTTCGCTGGAGCTATTCCGTGAACACGACAGATTGCAGGCCAGAGATTTCGAATCGCTTCCGGCACCGCATGTTCTTGCAGCCCATCATGTCGTCTTTGCGCAGCATGTAGGATTTCGCCTTTGCAAAACGCGCTCGATCGCGCTCGTCTGCCTGTCGCGGCAGTTGACGCTTTTTGGTGCGTACCAGCCACGTGACTTCGTAGTCTGCTGATTGATGACAGTGGGGACAGTTCAGCGTCGCCGGTTTCTTCTCCGGACGCTCATCAAAGAACTCGCGCTCTTCCATTGTTTCTCCCGGCCGTTTCTTCCGCGTGTATTCCGATTATTCCACATCAGATAGATGCGGCGAAATGTGTGGAACGTGAGCTAGACTTTCGGGAGATGCCGAAGCGAAAAAAGCAAAAGAAGTTCAGTGCCGTGTCAGCGGTAAAAGCTCTGGCGCGCGAGCGCATTGGCACGCCGCCGCCAGAGAAGGTCGCGCCCGACCGGAAGAAGAAAACAAAATCCTCAGAAAAACACAAACTAACCCTGAACCGGTTGCTAGAGGGTGAATAGCAGGTTATGAGGCTTTCTTCCGGTCCGAAATTCTTGCCGGGGGCAGGTCATCTGGCCGTCCGTATTCATTGTGAGTGTGCACCGGACGTTCAGGATGATTGGCAGCATCTTCCAGTCCGTCAACTCGCGCCGCTTCCAATGCCTGGTCTGTGTCGGCAAGTTCCTCCACACTCTCGTTATCCATGTCTTCTACGGTTGAAAGTCGCTGGGGATCACCGGACTGCCCGGCACTCTCGGCGCCAACTTGCCGGGGATCGCTCCCCAATTCATCCGGTGCCGCCTTATTTCCCCTCGGATCGCCCTCCGTATTTTTGCGCATTTTCCCTCCTCAGATTTTTCAGATATTTGGATGCGAACTGCAAGAGGGTGGATTTCGGGGCACGCCGGAAAGAGAGTCCGAGCGACTCAGGATTCCATCAGTTCCTCAACCAGGTCAGCCTTGAGTTCCTGCTGCTTCGATGATGGCAACTTTCCGCCTCCAGCAGTCAGGTAGAACACATCGATCGCCATCTGCCCCTCAGTGTCAATCAACGCGATGTCGATATTGCATCCGCGGTGCGACAATCGCGAACAGATCTTGTGCAGGAGACCCAATCGATCCTGGGCAACAATCTGTACCAATGTGCTTGTTGCAGATGAATCGTCGTCAAATTCGATCTCAGTCCGGATCTTGACCTTCGCGCCGTTCCTCGATTCCGATCGCATGCGGTCATGCAGCATGCGATCCAAATCGGCTTCTTCGGTCAGCACGTCAGAAATGCTGCGCTTGAAATGCTCCCACTCGGCGTGATTCAGTTCCAGGGTGCGAAAGCGATCAGTGAAATAAAAAGTATCAATCACCGTCCCGCTCGCGTTCGAGAATGCATCTGCCTTTACGATGTTCATTCCCCACGCCGCCAGCGCTCCTGCAATCTTGGCGAATAGAAACTGACGATCGTTGGTGATGACGGTCAGCGCATACCAATGCCGGCCGCGCACTAACTCCAGTTGAACTGAGTCCTCGTCTAAATGTCCGGCCAACTCGAAATGCCGAAGAATTTCTTCCGGCCGAAAACTGCGCAAGTAGCGCCTGGGCACACCTTCAAGAAACGCCTTAATCTTTTCGGCCGCCTGCGGCGCCAGCGCCTGCAGCTTCGCGGTGCTCTCATCTTGTTCAGAATCCGGGTGCATCCGCTGGTCAGCGGTTCGGCTCAGGCAATTTGAAGCGGAGATATACAACTGCCAAACGTTTTCCGCTTTCCAGGGCGTTAGCGCTTCCGGATTGACGGCTTTGATATCTGCGTAGGTGAGCAGAGAAAGCATCTTCAGCCGCTCCGGCGTGCCCATCTTGTCGCAGAACGCCTGCACCGTGGCGGGATCGTAAATATCGCGGCGCAACGTCGCCGATATTTCCAAATGACTCGCAATCAAAAAGGAAACCGTGTCTCGATCCGCCTGCTCCAGCCCCATGCGATCCATGCATTTCTGTGCAATCTCAAGGCTGGTGATCACATGGTTCTCACCCGGCACCCCTTTGCCCACGTCGTGCAGCAGCAAAGCCAAATACAGCAGTTCGGGCCGTTCCAATTCTTCCAGTAAACGGCCATACCGCTGGTCCCACTCAGAGCTGGCCTGGCGCGCGCGGTGCAAGCACTCGATCGCAAGGAAGGAGTGCTCATCAACCGTGAAACGGTGATAGAAATCACGCACCACAAGCGAGTCGATCAGCTTGAGTTCAGGCATCAAGACTGTCAGCAAGCCGACCGAATGCATGGCACGCAGTGCCTCGGCAGCATGTGGCTCGACCAGCACCGATTGAAGATATTGCCAGCTCACTGGACCCGGCGGCGGGGCCTCGATCATATGCGGCAAGATGTGTTGGATCCTGGTCTCAGTAGAAAGCGCGGGCTTCAGCCCGTGATGCGCCGCGAAACTGAATATCCGGAACAGGAGCTCAGGATCAGAAATTGCCGAAGGCTGCTGCAGGTAAATCAATCCATCGACAACAGAAAAATCCGCGTTCGACAGGCGTGACCGCCAATTTTGAAATTGGCGATACAGTGATGATCGCGCCGCAGGCACCGACTCGAGCAGGCGCAGCGATTCGTGATGCACAGCGCGCGCATGCCGAAAATAAATTCGCATCCACGCCGCCGCATCCAGGCGCTCAGCATCTTTGAAACCTGTGTGGTGCGCGGCGCCTTCGTCCTGCGACTCCCACGCCAGCATGTTGTCGTCGCGGCCGTGCCGATAATGGAGGAAGGTGCGAACAGAGGTCAAAAATTCCAGCGCGGAACGCAACTTCGCAGCGGAACCCGACAATACCGAATCCGCCGCTGGCCAGCGACGGTCTCTATCGAGCGCCGCAAGTGTAGCCATCCAGCACGCGACGTTGTAGTCGCGCAATCCACCGGGCGCTTCTTTGATATTGGGCTCAAGGTGGAAGACCGTGTTGCCGTACTTCGCATGTCGTGATCGGGTGACCTCTGCCAGTTGCTGAACAATGTAGTTCCCTTCGCGAACAAAAAACTTCGGCAGCACTTTTTCATAGAGGCGGTCAAAAAGCTCCCGGTCGCCGGCCACGTAACGGCAGTCCAGTAGAGAAATCGTGAACTCCACATTTTGCGGATCGAATTGGTCGCACTCGGCCAGAGTCCGGGTGGTTGGCCCCAGCTTCATGCGCAAATCCCAGAGTTCCTGGCAGAAGCTGCGTACCGGATCGCGTAAAGCCTCTTCGGTGCTGCGATCGGCGTGCAGGAAAAGAATGTCCACATCGGAATGCGGAAACAGAGAGCGCCTGCCAAAGCCGCCCAAGGCTACAAGCGCGAAGTTCCGGCCGGCGTTTGTAAAAGGAACGATCAGTTCGTCCCATAACCGGCACAGCACCGTCTCCACCAATGCTGTACGCGATGCAATCGCGGTCGAACCGCTGCCCGTTGAGGCGAACTCCTGCTGAATTTGGGCAGACTCGTGCAGGTAGAGATCACGCAACTGCGAGCGCAATGTTGCCGCTGTACCCATGTGAAGGCTGTGGCCGCACTCAATCCGGTGCTCACCCACTCTAAATCTCACAGAGAGAGCCTGGAAATTGAAACTATTTATGGGAGGAATTAGGAATGGTTATCGAAAATAAGCCTTTAGCCATTGGCTTTTAGCGCTAATTCTCAGATCCGGCCAGACTCTGCTCAGCTAAAAGCTAAGAGCTAACAGCTGGTTCTTACAGCGCATTCTCCCCACGCTCTTCATTGCGAATACGGATTACCTCATCGATTCGCGAGCGGAAGATTTTCCCGTCGCCGATTTTGCCGGTCTGCGCCGCCCGAATGATCGCACTTTCCACTTGCTGTACCAAACCATCGGCCAACACAATTTCGATTTTGATCTTGGGAATCAGATCAACCGTGTATTCGCGCCCGCGATAGACCTCGGTGTGCCCCTTCTGGCGGCCATGGCCGCGCACTTCAAGAACGGTCATGCCTTCCACACCAATGTCGTGCAGTGCATTCTTCACGGCTTCCAGTTTTGAAGTTTGAATGATGGCTTCGAGTTTTGTCATATATTTGCTGTCGGAAGTTAAGCCGAAACCTCCCAATAGTATCCTTCTTCGCCATGTTGTGAGAGGTCCAGACCCATAACCTCATGCTCCTGGCTGACGCGTAATCCAACCGTGGCATCCACAATTTTCAAAATGATAAGTGTTCCGACGATCGCCAGTCCCCAGGCGATGGCTACGCCCACGAGCTGATTCAGAATCTGATGAAAATTCCCTTCGATCATCCCGGAAGGCAGTGTATTCCCGTTCGCGTCTTTGAAAATAGGATTGATTGCGCTCGAGGCGAAAATTCCAGTTAGGATCGCACCCAAGGTTCCACCCGCTCCGTGTACGCCAAAAGCATCAAGTGAGTCGTCATAACCGAAGCGTGCTTTGACCGCGGCAACCATCCAGAAGCAGAATGCTCCGGCAATCAGTCCGATCAGCAACGCTGACATTGGGCTCACAAATCCCGCGGCAGGTGTAATCGCAACCAGCCCCGCAACAGCACCCGAAATCGCGCCCAGAGCACTGACCTTGCCATTGCGAAGCCACTCAGCCAGGCACCATCCGATCACAGCCGCTGCGGCGCCGAAATGTGTCGCAACAAATGCGCTCGTCGCCAGCCCACCCGACCCGAGCGCGCTGCCAGCGTTGAATCCGAACCATCCCACCCACAACATGCACGCCCCAACAAAGCTCAATACAACGCTGTGCGGCGGCATCGCTTCCTTCGGATATCCCAGCCGACGCCCGAGATACAAGGCACATACCAGCGCCGAAACTCCTGACGTAATGTGCACGACCGTCCCGCCTGCGAAGTCGAGCGTCGGGAACCGTCCCCCCAGCGCGGCATTCAACAAGCCGCTCTTGCCCCAAACCATGTGCGCCATTGGGTCATATACAAAAAGCGACCACAAGATCATGAACAGCAGCATGGCGCTGAACTTCATCCGTTCGGCGAATGCTCCCGTGATGAGCGCCGGCGTAATGATGGCGAACATCAACTGATAAATCATGTACGTCTGCTGCGGAATCGTCGTCGAATAATCGGCCTCCGGCTGAAGCCCAACGCCGCGAAGAAAAAGTTCGTGCAAGCCCCCGATGAAACTGTTTCCCGGGCCGAAGGCCAGACTGTAACCGCAAAGTGCCCAAAGGATTGAAATCACCGCCATCATGGCGAAACTCTGCAGCATGGTGGAGAGCACGTTTTTCTTTCGTACCAGTCCCCCGTAGAAGAGAGCAAGCCCGGGGCCGGTCATCATCAATACCAGGGCAGAACTGGTCAACATCCAGGCGTTATCGGCAGAGCTTTTTGCGTCCGCCGTCTGTTGTTCGAGCGCAGCTATGCGCTTCGCTTGCGCATCGGCTGACGTGTTGCCGATCTCAGGCGCAACAAACCCCCAGAGGTTAGAGCCAAGTAGAAGAAGAGTGAAAAGCGTGCATTTGCGAACAATAGACCTGAGCCTCAACGCGGAGCCTCCAAAGAATGGACATGCACCGACACAGCAGATCTCGGATAGCAATGGGGAATGCTAACCGCAGGAACGTTCTCTGGGAATTAAAAAATTTTTTTAGAGCCGATCAGGAATGCTTATGCCCGGCCACTTCGATTCGCGCCTGGGCGCGGCGGACTTTGCCGAGATCTTTCGAGACTTCTTCCTCGGTTTGCGCCGATCTGAGCGCTTCCTCGGCTTGCGTCAGGGCTTGCTGTGCTCGCGACACATCGATTTCATCGGCGCGCTCCACGGTTTCGGCAAGAACCGTAACTTTGTCAGGAAGAACTTCCGCAAACCCCCACGCAGTGGAAAAACGATGCAATTGCCCGCCAGAGCGATAACTGATCTCGCCAGCGCCAAGTTCGGTTATCAATGGCGCATGCCCTGGCAGGACACCGATGTAGCCGTTAAGCCCGGGAATCTGCACTTCTTGCGCAGTGTCGCGCACCACCAGCTTCTCCGGCGTGACAATTTCGAGTTGGAAAGAATCGGACATTGAAATGAGCCTTTTGCTT
>DAIPJJ010000114.1:0-14570 GCA_036770325.1 Terriglobales bacterium | reverse complement strand
CACCAGCGCCGCCGCGAACGACCGTGTTCTGGTCCAATTGATACGCAAACCCAAGTCGTGGCCCCCAGTTGTTGCGATCAACGGGAACGTGACGCATATGCGCCGTGTTCGGAAACAGCGTCGTGCCAATCAATTGCCTGGGGCCCAAGCCGAGTGCTTGCAAAGTCGGATCGCCAGCACTTAGGTCAATATTCATTCCGGTGTCGCCGGTGAAGTCGCTGAACTCGATTCGATTCGACCGCTCCGTGTACGGCGTGCTCCACTCATAACGGATGCCGAGATTTAACGTGAGTTTTGAGTTCACCTTCCAATCATCCTGGAAGTAAAATCCGGTCTCTTTCGATTTGTTCGCGACCGCGGGAAAGATGTTAATCGTGCTGTCGTTGTCCGGGTACCCAAACAGGAGGCTTGCGAACGGATTGCCCTGAGTACCATCTTCGGCGCCGCTGTTGGGGCTATCGGAAGTGACGTCGTCAGTGAAGTTAAGAAGCCCCGTGGGATTTGGCGGCTGGAAAAAATTATTAAAGAAAATCCGCTGCTCTCCACCCATGGTTAATAGGTGCGAGCCCTTTGAGATCAAAAGCTGTGACGAATAGCTATAGAGTGTGTGTGCAAAATTCGTGTCCGTGCAACATTGATCGAACAGGTTGGTCCAGGGCTGACTGCCGGACATTTGAATGGTCGGCATGCGGTCAATGCCCGAATTTGCGGCCAGATAGGACGGGAATCCAACACTGGTCAAACTGGGATAATTTTCGGTTACAGGCTCACGTACTCGGTCGATCGCGAAATGATTGGTCCACACAACCCGAGGATTGATGGTCCAGGCATATTCGAGGGATGCGTTTTGAGCGGTAACCGAATCGCCGGCAATTCCATCTGAAAAGTTGTCACCGTCGCCAAACACCGTAGGAATGCTGAAATGACTCTTCAGGCGGCTGTAGCGCGCCGAGACTCGCTGCGCACTGGAAATTTGATTGTCCACTTTGATGTCGAACTGGTAGTCGCCTCCTTGCTGAAGGACAGTGCTACGAAAGTTGTTGAACTCTCCCGGCAGGTTTGGTTTCGGGTACAAATTGATGATCGCCTGACCGACGGGATCAATCTCACCCTGGGGAATTACATTCAGCGTCCCGCCGGGTTGCGAACCCACTTGCGGTCTTGTTTGGCAGTTTGGCTGGCAAATGATGGGATCGAAGATCGGATTTTGGGTTCCTGAAAAATCACCGGTTCGCTCGGCGAGCGTTGGGACGCTGGCAACGATGTTTTCCGGTGAGTTGTTACGGACTTTCTCGATGTCGGCAAAGAAAAAGGTCTTGTTCTTAATAATTGGCCCACCGATTGAGACGCCATACTGATCGCGAGCATGTTTGGGCTTTTCGTTGGGTTTCGGATTGAAAAAGTCGCGGGCGTCGGTGCCGGCCCGCTGTCCGAACCACCAGCCGCTACCATGGAAATTGTTTGTGCCACTCTTCAGCGCCATGTTGACGACGGTGCCGCCGTTGTTCCCAAACTCCGCCGAAAAGCTATTGTTCTGGACCTTGAATTCCTGGACCACTTCAACGGACGGCTCGTAATATACGTTGCTGGTGGCGCCCTCGCCCTGTTCAGGGGCGCTGATGAGCGAGCCATCGATGCGGACTTCCGCGGTCGCGTTGCGCTGGCCGTTGGAAACGAAATTTGTTCCAGAAGGGTAGTTGTCCGTCGTGCCTGAACCCGCAGTCTCGGTAACTCCACCAGATAAAAAAGCAAGCCCGAAGAAATTCCGTCCGGGCAGTGGAATCTCTTTGATGTACTGGTTCGTAACTTCGGTGCCAAGCGTGGAACTTCCGGTATCAAGCAGCGGAGCGGTGGTATTTACCTGGACCTCAGTGGTGACCCCGCCAGGAGAAACTGTGAAGTTCAGGCTGGCCTGCTGATCGACGGCCAGTACTACACCCGTCCTTTCCTCCGTGCGGAAGCCTTGCGCTTCCACCTTCAGCGAATAGGTAGAAGGCCGGAGTCCGGTGAAAAAGTATTCGCCTCTGTCATTCGTCTGAACGGTGCTCGAAATGTTCGTTCCTGTCTCCGTGATCGTAACCCGCGCCTTGGAAACCACAGCGCCGCTGGAGTCGGTAACAATACCACTGATTTGCGATCGGTAAGTGCCTTGCGCAAAAAGCAAAGCAGCGGAGGACACCAAAAGGCACGCAATCAGAAACACACGGGAGAGTTTCGCAGTTATTGTCATATGAGCACCATACTTTGGACTTGTGAGGTCCGAATTTGTGATCGGTAAATTGCCCTCGTACACTTCACGGTTCCCACCAGAACACTGCACCCTTCTGAATCGGAGGCAAGCTGAAGGTTACGGCGCCTCCATTAGCTACACCATCGACTTTGGACACCTTGCCGAGAAATGGAAGGAAAAATCCATGCGTCGCATTGGCGCCTTGCACGGTAACTTGCACTCCGGTTTGCGGAGTTTGTACCGGATTTGCTCCGCCGCGTAAGCCGGTGAAGTTTGCAAAATAGATATGCGGATTGCCATCGACTCGGGAAATTGAAGTCGCTACTGAAGCGCCGGCATTGATGCCGATCTGCTGTTGTGGTTTGAGGCTGTCGAGGAATTGCTTTTCATCCCCGGGAGTAGCGGCAGAAAAATCTTGCTTCAACTTGGCGTAATACTCTGCGCCCAAACGACTGCTGAATCGAGCTATATTTCCACGATCGCCCAATTCAGTTGCGTCCTGGCCTGTTATTACCAGGTTCTTCCCACTCTCAGCATAGTTGCGGAGCAATGACTTCTCATCGTCTCCCACAACGCGAGCATCGGGAATAACTAACGTGCTTCCCTGGAATGAAGCCAGCGTGCGCGGGGTTACAACCTGAAATTCAAGGTGCTTCTGCATTAAAAGAATGAGAATGCCGCGATAGGACGCAATGAATTCGTCGGCGTAGTAGTTCCGGGTTTGGGGAGAGAAATACACGCCAATGGGAGAAATCGGTGTGCGCGGATCAAACAGCGTTTTCTCGTTCGCCTTGATCCAGGCGAAAATCTCGCGCCGGGTCGGATAGTCGTTCGAACCCGCCATGGAGTGTCCGGGAGCATCCCAGAAATTCGAGTCCGCCATAACCTCGGACATCGCCAGGTTCTTCATTGATTCAGGGATACTGACGTTCTTCTGCCCGTCCCATGAGTAGTTCAGAATCCACGTCGGCTTGCCCTCTGCGAAGGCCCGGAACGAGTGCATTCCGACCTGATAGTCGAACCAATCAAGCGGATTTCGCAGAGCAGCCAAGTGGTCGCCTTCTCCGAACGAATACTCATGAGCGATCACATCAACGACAGGGTACAGACTGTAAACATCTGCGCCGACACGCACGGCGGCTTCTTCGATCCCGGGATAAATTTCGGGAATGATCTGGATTTTTGGGTTCACAGACTTCGCATTCTCCGCGATTTCATGCATGAAATCAGTGAATGTCTGAATGCGAAAATCCACCCACTTGCGGAAATTAGGATCTGAGAAGTCTCCCAGCTTGAGATCCTTTTTGGCGTTCAGGCCGCTTTGCTTGCGAAATGCTTCGACCGTGTAGTCATCGAAGCTTGCCCAGGTGTTTTCCCATCCCTCGAAGTGCGTCATCCAGTAAGGAATATCGACATAAATACCGTCGATTCCAGTGCCCGCGATCTGCCTGATGCGATCCATGTAGATCTTTCGCCAAGCGGGAGCATACGGGCTGACCCAAACGTCTTCATCGCCTTTCCTGATCCAAAATGCGGTCCCCCCGCCAAAAATTGCGGGTTCTCCGGTGATTTTGCGTTGTAGCCAGTCGGGATGATCTTTCGCCATTGAATGGGGAGTGTTGGCAGCGTTTGCCGTAATGCACTCCGTCCCTGCCACGTAAACGAAGGCATAATTCTTTGCCGCATGCGCCTCCTGGGCGACCGCCTGAATGGCCTTCAACTTGGCGGTCGGATCGAGAAAACTCTCGTAGCGGCCTTCAATATCGTTATCGACCTCAATACCGAAAACTCCGTCCCGCTGCGCGTTCCAGACGATTTGTTTCGCGTTGTCACTCCTAAGGCCATATGCGCCGATGCGGACGTAGTGCGTCCAAGGCCGTTCGTCCATTCCAGTGACTGCCGTTGTGATCAGAAAAAGGGCCAGAAGAGCACAAATCAACGGCCTCGTATTGCGAGGGAAGCCGGCGGGCTGCCGGGGTGCAGCCTTAGGTCTTGAGCGGATCATTTCGTTCGTTATCTTTTATTTTCGAATAGGTACGTTGTCAAGCAAGAAATGAAAGAAAGAGGTGCAAATCTGTGAAGCGGAGTTCCTTCGAACGGGGGCGCCCTATTTGCCGGTAGGCTTTCGAACCGCTATCAGCGAGACCTGCTCCAACCCGGGGAAATGTCCTTCTCCGTCGGCCTTACGCTCGGTTGGTGCGATCTGCTGAATGGTTGTTGCTGCGGGCATGACCGAACCGAAGTATTCCGCATATATGGGATCAAATACGGATTGGTCCGAAAGATTGTCGAGGTAAATATTCGTGGAGACAACCTCATCGAAGTTCATACCAGCCTCTTCCAGGTTGTCCAGTTGGTTGCGCATGGTCTGACGAAGCTGATGTTGCGTAGTTGTCGCAAAAACGCCGCCATGCGGGCCGGGGATGAAGCCATCTTTGGCGGAGCAGTACAAGGTGTCGCCGGCGAAGACGCAGGGACTGGCAGTGGGGCTCGGCGGCATATTCTTCGGTCGAACCGCTTTGCGTTGCGACAAATCACGCACTGCAACACCTGTGTATTCGATGTGCGCCCCACCCGGTAGGCCCATTACATCAATCGTCGCCCGTGCGGGAGTGTTACCGAATTCAAAGCGGCGAGCATAGTGCTCGTTCATCACCCGATGTGGCATTTCTGAGGTCAGATAGGGATTCACCATCACCATGTTCGCCATGTCGAGTCCGGCGGTCTTGAGCACAGCCTGCATGCGATCGAGAGCGAGATCGACTTGCGCACCCGGATCACCTGGAATTTTGCCGGTCGCTGGATCGGTCCCAGTCATCCCTGAAACAAAGAGCCGATCATGGGTGAGAATTCCAGGCGATGCTGAGTCGGACGACTTGTAATTCGACGGAACGATGGCACGCCTGCCGCCTAAATCGTGCACTGCGACTGCGGTGATCTCGATAGGCGATTGTGGAACGCGAGCAACGCCGAGCACCGCACGAGCAGGCGGGGTAGTGTGAAAATACTCGCCGAACGCACGATCCATTTCGTCGTACTTGCCGATGTTCTCGAGATAAACCTGCGTGTAAACGACGTTGTCCATCGAAAGGCCGTCGGATTCGAGGATCGCCTTAATATTCGCCAACGCTTGCCGAACCTGGTCGGAGAATGATGCGGGCAATGAGCCGTCCGCGCGACGGGGACCTTGACCGGAGACATAAACGTAGTCACCTGCATCGACCGCGGCTGAAGAAAAGCGGTCCGCAGTCGCCGAACCTTTGGGAGTTACAGCGCGAACCTGCGCCTGAACACAAATCGCTGAGAGGACCAGAAGTATTGCGCTGCACGCCCGCATTGAACCTTTCCCGCGCATCTATGTCCCTTTATTTTGACCAGCCGTAGATTTCTTCTGTGCAGCGCGTAAAATCGTGCGCAATCTCTGCCCCACGATAATTTCTTCTCCCGGCTTGATGGTGAGTGAGACCAATTCGATGTGATCGGGAGCTTTTCGCTCTTTGGGCGTCGGATTCGGATTGCCCTCCCGAACTGCCTTTACCAGGCTGGGATTGTCCGGCCCGAGAACTTCGATTACGGGATCGCCTGCGCGCAGTTCGTTTACGCAGTCAATGATGTTGTAACCCCAGGCCTGTGTGTCCCAGTACACCCTCAGCGTGGGATAGCGGTTGCCGTCATCGGGAATGTAGATGTCGGTACGCACACCCGGCACGGTGTCGACCAGCTTGCGAATTCGCTCGACGCGGGCGTTCCACTCGGCATTCAGTTTTTTCAAATCGAGTTTGAGCCAGGTCTCGAGGGCAGTAAGGCAGCCGATGATTTCTTCTTTTCCGACCTTCATCGGGCGGCACACGGCGCCTTCGCGCGGATTGCAATTCATAAGCGCAGCTTCGATCAGATCTTTTCTTCCAAGGAGCAAGCCGCTGCATTGCGGCCCGGACAGGCCCTTGCCGCCGGAAAAGCAATAAAGATCGATACCCATTTTGGCGTAGAGCTTGGCGTTATCGGCCGGGGGAATTCCGGCGGCATCGTCGAGCAGCATCGGGACCTTGCGGTCTTTTGCAATGCTCAGTTCTTTTTGCAGCTTGTCACCGAGATCGGTGGTGTAAATCATCGCCGTGTTTTCGTTGATCGCGTTAGAGAGTTCATCCGGCGAATAGACGAGAACCAACTTGCCACCAACAAGGCGGATTGCGCTGTCGAAGGCGCTACGCCCGCCGACCATAATGACTTCGTGCTTCAGTCCGGTAGTGTCGGGAAGCTGCCAGATGTTCTTGTCGTCATTCCCGGCAATACATGCGGCAGTCGCGGCCGACATTGCGCCAGCGGCACCTGAGGTTACAATCCCAGACTCGGCGCCGGTCAGTTCAGCTAAGCGGCGGCCCACCCCGCGCTGCAAATCAAACATGTTGACGAAGTGTTTCGCAGCTTCGAGCTGCGCCTGACGAACTTCAGGGAATTCGAGCGAGCCGCTGAGATAAGTCCAGGTACCTCGGCAGTTGATGACCGTCTTCACTCCAAGTTCGCTGTAGATGTTGCGGCGTGGATCTTTGCCGACAGCGGTTGCAGCCTGCGCATATAGATCGCGAGCGGCAATCTGAGTCAGCAGCGGAGCGGCTGCCGCGAATTTCATGAACGATCGCCGGCTGGAATTCTGGATACCTTGCATTACAAATCCTCCTCAGTGGCTCTTGTGAAAAGAAATCGCGGCATAACAATTTGCCGATTTGCGCCTGCATTCCAATGCTTACTCTTCCGCCTTGGGCAACGTAATACTCGACCTCACGGCCAAAATGTGTGCCTTGGCTCCGGGTGTGTTCCGGTTGTAGAAGCCAACCGTGCAGTTCGGACGGAAATAATATGCGTCTCCGGCCTTTGCAGGATGGCGGCCTTCGACACCGTCCATCCCGCCACCAGCCACCATATCGCCATCTCCGTCGATCACCAGATAAATTTCTTCCGCGCTTTCGTGGTGATGCGGAAAATTTGTGCCGCCTGGGGCAAAATCCATCCAGAAGAGACTTACCATTACGTAAGCCTGATCAATGGCGTCACGCGTCGCTTCGCGCGTTCCCGCCATAAGTTTGTAGAGCACAGACGCCGGATGTCCCTGAACCGTTTCTTCTTTCAACTCAGACATGTTAACGACCTTAGGTTCTGCCGCCGGCGTGCTGATTGCGATGGAAGATGGAATTTTGAAGGTCATCACCACCACACGAAAAGCTTCTTTTGAACTATTCGAAATCGAGTGCTTCACTCCCGGCGCAATGTAGGTGAAATCATTCGCGCGCAATGGATAGTCGTGGTCTGAATAATGCAGTGTGCCTTTTCCTGCTAGAACAAAGTAGAGTTCTTCCTCGCGTTCGTACTGAACTGACTGGCACTTGCCTTCACCATCGAGCGTAGCCTCGCCGAAGCGTGCAACGTTGATCAATACGCGATTGTCGTGGTCACCTTCCCCGAACAGAGGCGCGTAATGACAGGACGGGGATATGAAATCAACCAGCGCATACTTAATCTGCGGAGCGAATCGATGTAGCCAGGTCGGATCGACTTGCCTGGTTTGCGCCTGCGACGCGGGCACGATCAAGAAGAGGAGCGGGAGGACTCTGAAAAGCACAAACGCGTGGGCGGGGTCCCCCTTATTCATGAAGGTTTCTTGTACACCACGGAACGGGCTTGACGCAAATCGAAATGTTTCGTTTCATTGTGTTTTATTCTGCTGGGGAGAAGCGCGCTCCACGCTTGCGCCAGTTTTCCGGCGCTCATGTTACGCTCAGTGACTTCCAAGTGAAGAACCGTCTATGAGAAATCATTCGATCCTTTCGGACGCCCGATTCGCGTTTGCAACTTTGTTGCTTGCGGCGATCGCGGTCGGTATCGCTGCCATTCACGCCAATGCTCAAACGAACCCACCGCCAGCCAACTCCTGCCGCATTGAATCGATTAATTACAAGGGTTGGCAGGCGCAGCAGATCTCGAATGAATGGGTGCAACTGGTAATTGTGCCGCAGAACGGAGGCAGGCTCATCCAGGTGACCTTCGCCGGGCACGATTACCTTTTCAACAATCCTCAACTGACGGGAAAATATTTTCCTCCGACCAACGGAAAGTGGTTCAATTACGGCGGCGACAAACTCTGGTTGTTGCCCGAAGGAAATGACGACGAACAACACTGGGTAGGGAACTCCGATCTGGTGGACGACGGGCACTTCACGTTTCGAAAAGTTTCGGAAGGAAATGAATGTGAGGTGGAGCTGACCGGGCAGGCTGATCCGCAAACCGGCATTCAGTTCTCGCGCACGATTCGACTTGACAGTGACTCCCCGCGCATTCGCTTTCATGCGGTGATGAAAAATATTTCCGGGCACACCGTGAACTGGTCGATGCAATCAGTCTCGCAATACAACACTGCCGATTCGTCCTCTGCGACCGGCTTCAATCACAATTTCTGGACGTTCACGCCGGCGAATCCGGCGAGCAGCTATCTCAATCGGTATCACGTGCGCTACGGACCGGCGCAGAACTCGGCAGTCGGAGTTAGAGACGACGGTCTGTTCAATGTGCATTACGTGCACATGGCCGCCGAACTGTGGGTCGATTCGACCGATGGCTGGCTGGCAGTCGTCGACGGCAACAGCAAGTATGCGATGGTCGAACGCTTCGAGTATGAACCCACCAAGCAATATCCCGGCAAAGCATCGGTCATCTTTTGGACAAATGGCCCGAGCATGGAGCTGAACAGTGACGGCGTTCCATCGATGCCCGCCGATCCAGATGCCAGCCCTTATTATCTCGAGGCGGAACTGAACAGCCCGATGTGCAAATTGCGCGCCGGCGAAAGCTGCACCTTTGAGACCGAGTGGTTTCCAACGCGGGCGGGGGACGAGTTCCATGGCGTAACAGATGCAGCGATTTTGCTGAAGCCCTTACACGCAACTCAGGAAAACGGAAAAGTAAGGCTTTCCGGAAACTTCGGAGTCTTCTTTGCCGGCCATCTGGTCGCGCGCTTTTACGATGAGCATGGTTCACTGCTGGGCGTTCTTCCAGTTGCTGACGTTAGCCCAACCGGAGCAGTCTCTCTTGACAAAGAAATGGTTCCTCCTGGGAAGGCCGTGCGAGTTTCACTTCATTTGCTGGATGAGACAGGGCTCGATCGCGGTGCCCTGAATGAAGTGCAAATCGGTCCCGAGGGCACTGACTGACATGCGTTTTTTTTCTCCGGCCTGCGTCGCTTTTCTGCTGAGTATCCTTTGCTTGGGCGAACGGGTCATGGCACAACCGGCGAATGCTCCCGTCAGCGCGCAGATCAATGTCCAGTCAGACGATTTGCTTTCCCAACCAGTCGGCGCCAACTGGACTTCCTACAACGGTGACTACACGGGGCGGCGGTACAGCAGCCTTCATCAGATCAACACAGATAACGTTTCACGACTGGGTGCGGCATGGGTTTTTCATCCCGGCAATTCGCAGAATTTGGAAGTCACGCCCGTTGTTGTTCGCGGAGTGATGTACATCACATCCGCCAATCATGTGTTTGCTCTCGACGCTCGCACTGGACGAACCTTGTGGCATTACTCACGGCCCGTAAGCACGGGCTTGCTCGACGATGCGGCAGCACACAAGAGCCGCGGTGTTGCAGTGTGGCACGACTTTGTTTACAGCGAGACGGACGACGCCCACTTGCTTTGTCTCGATGCACGCTCTGGTGGCTTGCGCTGGGATGTTGAGTTTGCCGACAAGCGTAAACATTATGGGGCGACCAGCGCGCCTCTGGTGGTAAAGGACTCAATCCTGGTAGGTACATCGGGCGGCGATTCCGGCGTGCGTGGCTTCCTCGCGGCGTACGATGCAGCAACAGGAAACCTGAAGTGGCGTTTCTGGACCATCCCCGGCCCGGGAGAATTTGGCTCATCCAGTTGGCCCGGAGATTCATATCTGCACGGTGGCGCGACAACATGGCTGCCCGGGACGTACGATCCGCAGCTTAATCTGCTGTACTGGACGACGAGTAATGCTGCGCCTGATTTTCTTGGCGACTCTCGTCCTGGGGACGACCTGTATACATCTTGCGTGATCGCGCTTGATGCCGACACGGGAAAACTCAAATGGTATTTCCAGTTCACGCCTCACGATCTTTACGACTACGATGCCACCGAAACTGCGGTGCTGATTGATACTGAAGAAAACGGTGCGGCGCGCCATCTGTTGGTGCAAGCCGACCGGAATGGGTTCTTCTACGTTCTCGATCGCACGAACGGAAAATTTCTGCGAGCGGTTCCATTCGTGCAGAAACTGAACTGGGCAAAGAGCATCGATGCCTCTGGTCGACCGGTACTCACAGACCGAATTCCATCCATGACCGGCACATATATTTGCCCAGGAGTTACCGGCGCGACAAATTGGTTTTCACCGTCCTATAACCCCGAAACAAAGCTGTTTTATGTCATGGCACTGGAAGCTTGCGATGAATATTTCGCTGCTCCCAGGAGGTTTACGCCCGGCGAGACTTTCTACAACACCGGGACGAAACATCCGCAGAATGAGCACTGGCAAAAGAATTTGCTCGCGCTCTCTGTGCCAGATGGCAAGCAGGTTTGGCGGTATCCGCAAGTCGGCAACGGCAACTCATGGGGCGGGACCCTTACGACCGCCGGTGGGCTCGTTTTTTTCGGAGATGATGCGGAGTCTTTTGAAGCAGTCGAAGCAAAAACTGGGCGTCCGCTGTGGCATTTCAATACCGGGCAGAAGTTCGTGGCCTCACCAATGACGTACGCTGTCGACGGTGTTCAGTATGTTGCGATAGCAGCGCAGAGCGACATTTTTGCGTTTGTGTTGCCGAATTGAACGGTCGCCGCTTGACGAGAAGGGAACTACGGTTCGCTTACATATGAAGAAGCTCATCTGGACAATTGGGCTGGTCGCACTCTTTGGGGTAACGTCTTTTTCGCAGACTCAACACCCACGCCGGGAGTTTCAGCTCGAAGCGCTCTCGCCACAATTCTGGAACCTGATTGACCATGCCGCCAAGCTGAGCACAGTGGGCACTGGTTTCGGATTCACCGAAGGCCCAATGTGGGACCCGGCCGGATTTATTTACGTAAGCGATGAAACGCTGAACAAAATTTACAAGTTATATCCGGATGGAAAAAAGCAAGAACTGATTTCGCTCGGTGATCCTGATGGCAATACGTTCGACCGCCAGCATCGGCTAATCGATTGCGCCAGCATTCTGCGAGCCATCATCGAGGTCACACCAGACGGAAAATACAAAATCCTCGCCGATCATTATCAAGACAAAAAACTGAATACGCCGAACGACGTCATCGTGGGGCCCGATGGCGCGCTCTACTTTACCGATCCAACCATGGATTTCGTAGCCGGCATGAAGCAGGAGTTGCCGTATGAGGGCGTGTATCGGCTCGACGGAAGTGGCAATCTGCGTTTGCTCATTCAGGATCTGAAGCAGCCGAATGGACTCGCGTTTTCCCCTGATGGCAAGCACTTCTACGTAGATAGCGACGACGAAAAGAATATTCGCGTCTATGACGTGGACGCCGATGGCTCGCTCACGAATGGCCGCGTCTTCGGCGATGAACACGGCAAAGACGAAGGCGTTCCCGATGGAATGAAAGTCGATAAAAAGGGAAATCTGTTCGTGGTTGGACCGAAAGGAATATGGGTATGGGACGCAAAAGGGAATCACTTAGGCACGATTGTTACGCCTGAGCAACCTGCAAATTTAACCTGGGGAGACAAAGATTACCGCACGCTGTACATTACGGCAACGACCTCGGTTTATCGGATACGAACCAAAACGCGCGGGTTTGTGCCGTATCTCGAGCACTGAAGCATAGTTACAAATCGTCGATCAAGGAGAAAACATGAAATTGCATCCGAGAGTTTTACGCTCGTTTTTGTTTCTCACGTTAGTCGCCCTGACCGTTGCTCCGGCATGGCAGTGCAGCTATGCGCAGCACAAAGCAGTCAACTTATCCAGCGCCAACAATCTTCCGTTCAGCGATGGCATCGTGGCCGGTAACACTCTTTACATCGCTGGGCAACAAGGCGCGGATGCTTCGGGAAAACTTGTGCCTGGGGGAATCAGTGCGGAGACCAAGGCGACGTTGGAGACAATCGAAAAAGTCGTGAAGAAAGCTGGCTTCGAACTCAAGGACATCGTTTCGGTGAACGTCTACCTTGCCGACATAAATGAGTTTGGCGAGATGAACACTGTATATAAAGCATTCTTGCCGAACCCGAAACCGGCTCGCACGACAATTCAGGCAGCCGCATTAGTCAACCATGCGCGCATTGAGATTTCTGCAATCGCAGTGAAGCAGAAGTAAATCGTGCAGATGCCACGGTCCGCTCTGACGTGGTGCCCGGGACCGGAATTGAACTTGAGCCGTTTTCGCAGCCCCGGCGATTCGCTGCGCTCATCTTCTCAGGGCTAAAGACGAGCCTCGCTTGCGAAATCCCAGCCGAAGCTAATTAGGACCATTGAAAGTATTGACTAGAGGAGAGATGAAATCAGACCAACAGATTATCGATCTCATGAAGGGCGGGCCCACCCTTTGACACACCTGTGTTGAGTTCAGTATTCCTAGTGAGGGTGCCCCATCCTTTCGCGTTCTTTGCGAAAGGGTGGGCAGCACTGGTTCAACTTCCAGACTGAAAACTTCCAAAGCTGTAGGTTCGAGGTTCCCACCCTTGCAAAGAACCCTTCGACTTCGCTCAGGGCAGGCTCCAAGGTGGGGCACCCTCAGTCGTGGTGAGTCCCAAATCACAAAGGGTGGGCCACCCGCCCTGCTCTAACACTAACGATCTCTGGCGCGGTTCTGTTGGGAACGACGGCGGCGTTGTTTAACAACCCAGCCACGCTAAATGATACTCTTCTACGGAACGGTCACGACACAGATAACTATGCCCTGTTTGCATTTGGCAATAACCAAAACAGCACGAGATATGCCGACAGCTCTGGGAGAGTGCTGGATGGGCCGCGCGCGCCTCGCATTCTTGGATTCACGATTTCTGATCCGACCCAGACCCAAGATATATCAATTGTGAACGGTATGGTCGGTCCGGCCGATCCTCCTCAAGGTGCTTCAACGTTCCAATTTCCTCAAAATACGACTCTCACCAAAGACTTCTGGGGTATCCAGATATATTCCGTTACTGCGATGGAGGGCCTCGGAGTGATCAAGGATGGACCTGACAAGGAAGGGGGGCATCACACTATCTACCCGACTCGCCACATGACCCCGAGAGAGTTTGTCGACAAGTTCTTCCAGCTAGGATGGGTACTCGCAGGCAGAAAGGACTAATATGAGCGCTTGCCGCCAGTTGTGGGAACAATTCGTGAAGTTGAGCAATGAGATAGAAGTGGTCAGGGTGAACCTTTTCAATCACTGCTCTGCTGAAATTTCAGATTTGGTACATCGCGGATTTCACGATCCTGGAAGCCGGAGTGCCGCCTTCCAACTTATTCACTGGATGCAGCGCGAAAGCCGAACAGAATTCCTGGCCGAGTTGGTTGAGTTGGCCTCCTATGCAAATAAGTACACAGAGATCTCGCGCAGGGCAATATTAGAGCTTCCCCGGCGTTCGACGATTGATAACATTCGGGCTGCATGCGAGCTGGTACTGCGGAGAGACTCAGCACACGAGGAAGAGTTTGGACTGATTTTTCCGTTGCTTGAAGAGCTTGCTCCCAATATGGCGTCTGAGCTCGCGGAGACAGCAAGCAAATACGATAACCCGAAAATCCGCGAGCTCGCAGAAGAGTATCTGAAACAGCGGGAACGCTGACAGGGGGCTGCCCCAGATTTGTCCCCGGGCATGCAGCACCTTGACAAACGGCTGGCGGGTGGCCCGCCCTTACACGCGTCCTCGCTGAGTGCCGGGTGCCCCACTTCTGCCCCGATTTTGCAGAAGTGGGATCAAGATTGTCTGGATATGATGGCGACGGCAACCGGTTTCTGAGAGCGTCTTTGGGGTGACCACCACCTACCTGGTCGACACCCAGAACCCGACCGGGTATGCGGACGGGTGGCCCACCCTTTGACATACTCCTGTTGAGTTCGGTATTCCGCCCGAAGCGGGACTGGTTCGGGTGAACGAATTCAGAAGCAGAGGTGCGGATCAGAAACGCCTCAGGATGCCAGCAGCAGGAATGCCCAGGCTTCGAAAATCCCGAAGCGTGGGGCATCCTCATTTGTGGTATTTCTTGCGAGAGGGTGGGCCAGCCTCCCAGAGACGAAAGGAGGGCCAATGATCGGGGCTCGCGCGTTTCTCCTGGACATGGCGTTCCCTTTCATATGGGTGGGGGCTGGCCCAGCTT
>DAIPJJ010000113.1:0-14583 GCA_036770325.1 Terriglobales bacterium | reverse complement strand
GCTCGAAGCGCAACTGATCGATGAAACCGATGAGCTTGCGTACAACACCGCTGATCTCGACGATGGCTACGAGGCTCACCTGTTAAAGCTCGACCAAATAAAAGAGCATCTGCCGACCTTCGCAAACCTGTTCGAAGAGGTTGAGCGAACTTATCCCGATGCTCCTAAGAAACTGCAGTTCAATGAAGTCCTGCGGCGAGTTCTAGACCGCTGGGTGGGCGATTTGATCCAGAATACAAAGCGTGCCGTCGAGAGCCTGAAACATTCACGCCCGCTCACACTCGACGATGTCCGGGCGTGGCCCAAGCGCCTGGTGTCGCTCAGCCCCGAAATTCTCGAAGAGCGCCGCCGCACAAAAGAATTTTTGTATCAATACTTCTACTATTCGCCGGTGCTGCAACCAGAAAAAGAAAATGCCGAGGAAGTCATCGGACGATTGTTCGATTTCTGGACGAAGCAACCGGAAAAATTGCCGCCGAGCTATCAGCAGAAGGCAGGATCCGAGCCGCTCGCCCGGATTGTCTGTGACTACATTGCAGGCATGACCGATACCTACATCTATGAACAGTACGAGAAGTATTGCGGAAAGTTGGCAGGGCGTCCATAGCTAAGAGTGAACTAGAAAAATGTCATCGTGAGCGCGGAGTCGGAATGACACGCTGATGAGTGCCGTTATGCATCTCCGCTCAAGCCCATATGAACGACTTCGGCCAGATGCAGCGCCTTCCTCTCCGTGCACTGCTCAATTTGTTCGCGGCAACTGAAGCCGTCAGCGATGATGAGCGAGTCTGGTGAAAGATTTCGTACCGCAGGCAGAAGTTCCAACTCTCCAATCGCGACTGAAACCTCGTACTTCTCCTTCTCGAATCCAAAAGCTCCGGCCATTCCGCAGCAGCCCTCAGCCGGCATCTGATAATCAACCCTCATCCGCTGCAGCACTGCTTCTTCGCTGCTCATCTTCATGATTGATTTCTGATGGCAATGCCCATGAACCAGCGCGGTCTGGTTCACCAATGGCAGGACGAATGATTCTGCATGTGCTTCGAGGAACTCGCTGAACAGTACGACATGGCTTGCAAGTTTCTGCGCGCGCGGATCGTCGGGGAAAAGATTCAGCATCTCGTCGCGAAAAACCGAAGCGCAGCTCGGCTCGAGAACGATAACCGGAATTTCATCCTCGATCTCCCGCTCCAACAACCACAGGGCGTTCTGCAGGTATCTTTTCGCCTGGGTGAGCATTCCGAAATCGTAGAGCGGACGCCCGCAACACACGTTCTGCGCGGGAATTCTCACAGAAAATCCTGCAGCTTCAAGCACCTCAACCGCCGCAATCGCCGTTTCAGGATGGAAGTAATTATTAAAAGTGTCCGGCCAGAGCAGGACTTTACGGGAACGATTTGGCGCACCGCTGTGCGGTTTATGTCGCCGGAACCAACTTCGAAACGTTCTCGCCGCAAACCGGGGAATGGCACGCTGACCGGAAATTCCGCCGAGGAACTTTGCCGCATCGCGCAGGCCCGGCGTTTGAGTCAGGAAATTTGCCAATCCCGGCGCGATCGAAGCTATTTGTGCCCATCGATTGATCTGCCCAAAAGCATAGTCGCGTAACGGACGAACACGCCCTGCGTTGTAATGCGAAAGAAATTCCGCTTTGTAGGTCGCGACATCGACGCCAACCGGGCAATCGCTCTTGCATCCTTTGCAGGAGAGACAAAGGTCGAGCGACTCTTTTACGTGCCGGTCATGCCAACGGTCGCGGACCACGTCGCCCTTCGCCATTTCCCACAAAAGGTGCGCACGCCCACGAGTGGAATGTTCTTCTTCACGAGTCACGCGAAAACTCGGGCACATGACTCCGCCGTCGTACTGCCGGCACTTGCCCACGCCAACACAGCGCAGAGTTGCACGCGCCAGGCTTCCCTGGTCCTGCGGAAACTTGAAGTGCGTCTCCGGCTGCCAGGGCTTGTAATCCGGCCCCAGGCGCAGGTTTTCATCAAGCCTGTTGGGACGCACGACCTTTCCCGGATTCATCTTCCAATCCGGGTCCCAGAGAGACTTGAATTTCGCGAAAGCTTCAACCAGTTCCGGCCCGAACATCTTCGGATAAAGCTCGGCGCGCGCCTGACCATCCCCGTGCTCGCCCGAGAGCGTCCCTCCGAACGAAACAACCATGTCAGCCGCTTCTTCGAGGAATGCGCGGAATTTCCTGATGCCGTCTGCCGAGTGCAGGCCGAAGTCCATGCGATTGTGCACGCAACCATCGCCGAAGTGGCCATACATTACGCAACGGTAACCGTACGAATCGGTCAGCTTTCGAAGCGCGCGCAAATATGCGCCGAGCTTTTCAGGAGCGACCGCCGCATCCTCCCAGCCTTCCCAGGTCTGCGGTTCACCGGGAACGTTCGAAACAGCGCCCAGAGCAGCTTCCCGCACCTCCCAAACCTTTCGCGCGACATGAGGATCAGCAAGCAAGCGAAAACTGTGTGATGAATTTTCGCCGAGAGCATCCATCAATCCGCGAGCCTGCGATTCCGCTTCGCGCGCCGTCGCCGCTCCAAATTCCGCGAGCAGCCAGCCTCCGCCTGAAGGAAGCAGCGCGAGTCCTTCAGAGTTAATCCCTCTCTTTTGGGTGTAGTCGATCAGCACGTCGTCCATGCCTTCGAGGCCGATGGGACGATAGGAAAGAACTTGAGGCACGAGATCGGCACACTCGAAAACATCGCGACAGCCGATAACCAGCAGCACGCGCTCAGGAGGGCTTTCGACCAGGCGGCACGTCGCTTCGAGCACGGTGACGCAGGTACCTTCCGAGCCGACCAGCGCTCGCGCAACGTGGAAGCCGTTTTCCGGCAGAAGATAGTTCAGGTTGAACCCGGAAACACGGCGGGGAATGTTGGGAAATTTCTTCCGGACCAGGTCGCCATACTGATCGCGAATAGTCTTCAGTCCAGAGTAAATTTCTCCGCGCCGGCCGCCTTCGCGAATGATTCTGTCGAGCTCGAAGTCGGATGTCCGGCCTACGCGCATCCGAACGCCGTCATAGGTAAGAATATCGAGCTCCTCGATGTTTTCATCGGTCTTGCCGGCCATGACCGAGTGAACGCCGCAGGAGTTGTTGCCGACCATGCCGCCGATGGTGCAACGGCTGTGCGACGCCGGATCGGGACCGAATGTCAGGTTGTGTTTCTCTGCCGCGTTTCGCAAATGATCCAGAATGACTCCCGGCTGCACGCGTGCAATACGGCGCTCAGGATCCAGCTCGACGATGTTCGCCATGTACTTCGAGAAATCAAGCACGACCGCGACATTGCAGCACTGGCCTGCGAGCGAAGTCCCTCCCCCGCGGCAGAGCACCGGCGCCCCATGCTCGTGGCAGATGGAAATCGTCGCGATTACGTCGTCAGTGTTGCGCGGAAGAACAACTCCGATTGGAACCTGCCGGTAATTCGAAGCGTCCGTGGCGTAAAGCGCGCGGCTGCCGTTATCGAAACGGACCTCGCCTTGAAGGTGTCTGCGAAGACTGGAAGCGAACGCAGTGAAATCCGACTGAGATGTCGGGGTTACAGGCATGCAGTCAAAGATAGCATTCGGTTCGCGCTCTCGATTTAAGCGGCCCTGGTTTCGCGGCTGTCATTCCGAGCCGCTTTCAGCGGCGAAGAACCTGCTTTCCTGAACGCATGTCGAAAAGCTCCGGGCAAAAAGCAGATTCCTCGCTCCACGCTTCGCAGTCGCTTCGGAATGACAGCCCTGAAGCTGATGCGGGTTAGGCGCAGGGCAATGACAGGGATGAAACCTATGCTTATCCCGCGTAGCGCGTCGAGTAATCGGCGAGGCTCAGGAACAGCAGCAGGAAGAGCCAGAATATGGCCGAGATCAATATGGCCTTGGTCATCTTCTCGCTCGTGTACTTCACGTGCATGAAGAAAAGGACCACAATCGACGCCTTGCAGGTCGCGATGAGCAACGCGACGACGGTATTGAACATACCCAGGTCGACGGTTGCAATCCAGGCAGTCAGGATCGTGCCAACGATCAGAACCGCCCAGATCAGCCAGTACAATCCGCCGGAGACAACGTGTTCCGCGTGCCCGGCTTGTTCGGAATGGTCGGCCATAGGTCTTCTCAAGCTCCTGGTCGTCGGTCAATGAGATATAAGAGCGGGAACAGATAGATCCAGACAATGTCCACGAAGTGCCAGTACAGCCCGGCTATCTCGACCGGGGTGTGATACTCAGGTGTGAACTTGCCCTTCCATGCCATGTACAGGATCACGGTAAAGATGCCGATGCCAACCAGCATGTGCGCCGCGTGAACCCCGGTCAATGCGAAGTATAGGGAATAGAAAATTTTCGTGGGCTGCGGATCGAGGTGCAGGTTCGGGTTTTCATGCACTAAATCCTGAGCATTGAAGTAGAAGGTCGGAACATGGTGGTGCACATACTCGTCGTGCCACTCGTAGCCTTTTATGCCCAGAAAGACCACACCAAAAAACAGCGTGGCAATCAGCAGCCCAAGCAGTTGGCGGCGCTTACCAAGTTGCGATGCCCGCACCGACATGGCCACGGTCAGGCTGCTGCAGATCAGGACCGCGGTGTTGATGGTCCCGGCGATCAGATTCAAGCTCCGGCTGCCGGCGGCGAATTCATTGAAGTACGCCCGCCGATAGATCAGGTACCCGCAGAACATGCCGCCGAAAAACATGATTTCGGTTGCCAGGAAAACCCACATCCCGAGCGATGCGGCATTGCGCTGCTGCACTACGTCCGCAAAATGATGGCGCAGTTCCGGCCGCGCTTCGTGTTCGGTGGCGAGAGGTGTCTCGCCCACGCCCGCTCTATCGCTCAAGGGTCACCTCGTCTGGCAACGGCATAGTGTCATATTCGTAAGCTTCCCAGGTAACTTCGGGAGTTTCGTCGAAATTGAAGGTGGGCGGCGGGGAAGCAGTGCGCCACTCAAGCCCGGTGGCTTGCCACGGGTTCTCCGGCGCAGGTTTGCCATATCGCAACGACCACAGCAGGTAAATGATCGGCAACAGGTATCCCACCGCCAGAATGCTCGCTCCGGCGGTCGAGAGCACGTTGTACACCTGGTATTCAGCGGGATACTGCCAGTACCGCCGCGGCATTCCGAGATATCCAACGATGAATTGCGGGAAGAACGTCAGGTTGAAGCCGATAAACACGATGATCGCCGCCAACCGTCCCCAGCCTTCGGGATACATCCGGCCCGAAATCTTGGGCCACCAATAATGGATACCGCCAAGATATCCCAGGACCGCGCCTCCCACCATTACGTAATGGAAGTGCGCGATCACAAAGTAGGTATCGTGCACGTGAACATCGACGCCCAGCGAAGCGAGAAACAGTCCGGTCAGGCCGCCGATGGTGAACAGGCCGATGAAGCCCAGTGCATAGAGCATCGGCGTGGAGAACGAAAGCGAGCCCTTATACATGGTCGCCGTCCAGTTGAACACCTTGATGGCCGAGGGCACCGCAACCAGATAGCTGAGGAAGGAAAACACCAGCGCCGAATAGAGAGAAATTCCGGCGACGAACATGTGGTGCGCCCAGACCAGGAATCCGATTACCGCAATGGCAACGCTGGCCATGGCCACGAAGTTGTAACCGAAGATCCGTTTGC
The DNA here is from genome assembly GCA_036770325.1 of Terriglobales bacterium. GTDB lineage: Bacteria > Acidobacteriota > Terriglobia > Terriglobales > Acidobacteriaceae > Gp1-AA145. Next base: position 8,943 of record DAIPJJ010000113.1, on the reverse strand, counting down.
GGGAGAAGCAGGGAATGATTTCGCTCACCACTCCCATTGACGGCAGAATCATGATGTACACGGCAGGATGGGAATAGAACCAGAACAGGTGCTGGAACAGCACCGGATCCCCTCCGCGTGAAGCGTCAAAGATTCCCAGGTTCAGAGTCCGCTCGAGCACCATCAGCAACAGCGTGATGGCGATCACCGGAGTCGCCAGTAGCATGATCAGGCTGACCGAGTAATGCGACCACACGAACAATGGCAGTCGGGACCACGTCATCCCTGGCGCTCGCATGCGGTGAATGGTAACGACGAAGTTCAATCCGGTCAGAATCGACGAGAAGCCGGCAATAAAGATTGCCATCGCGGCTTCCACGACGTGCGTATTGCTGAAGAGACTGGAGAATGGCGTATAGAAGGTCCAGCCAGTGTCCACGCCGCCGCTCATCATGCACCAGACATAAAGGCCCGCGCCGGCAATGTATAAGTACCAACTCAACAGATTAATGCGCGGGAAAGCCAGGTCTTTGGCCCCAACCATCATGGGAATCAGAAAATTTCCCAGCACCGCGGGAATTGACGGCACCAGAAAGAAAAACACCATGATCTGGCCGTGCATGCTGAACGCTTTGTTATAAGTGTCAGCCGAGAGCATATCGCCCGCCGGGGTCAGCAACTCCAGCCGGATGAGCAAAGCGAAGAAACCGCCAATGAAAAACATGGCGGTGATTGAAAGCAGGTAGAGCAATGCAATACGTTTGTGGTCGGTGGTGAACAACCACGAGCGAATCCCATACTCCGAGTTCAGATAATTCGCGCGTTCGGTGCTTACAGCCGTGGTAGCCATTGTTGGTCCTTTACTTCGTGTGCTACTTCGTTTGCGGCGGATTTCCTCCCGAAGCTCCGGCTGTCGTTGCCGCTCCTTCCGGCGCCGGGTTCAGCGATCTGACGTAGGCGACCAACTCATTAAGTTGATCTTCGGTTACCTGGCCCTGCCATGAGGGCATGATGGGTTTAAATCCGGAGACCACCTTGGCAGCCGGAAACAGAATCGACTCGCGTACGTAGTTCTCGTCCGCCATCACCGTTCGGCCGTCTTCGAGCTGCACGGGCTTGCCGAACACGCCAGTCAGGTTTGGCCCGCGCCCCTGGGTTTGCATGTTGTGGCAGGTATCGCAGCCGAGCTGCTGAAACAAAGTCAGTCCGCTCTGCGCCAGAGTTCCGCTTGGCGCGCCATTGGTCATCCAGGCCTGGTAGTCCCGCGGATTCATTACGATGATTTCGCCGATCATTCCTGAGTGCATGGTCCCGCAGAATTGTGCGCAAAACAGGTGGTACGTCCCGGTCTTGGTCGCGCGGAACCACAGGGTTGTGTAACGTCCGGGAATCACGTCCTGCTTGATGCGGAATTCCGGCACAAAAAAACTGTGGATCACGTCCTGCGAAGTCATGATCAGTTCGACATCGCGGCCCACGGGCACGTGCAACTGGTTGATCTCACGCGGGCCTTCCATGTGCTGCAGCTTCCACATCCATTGCTTGGCGACTACGTATACCTGCGAAGCGTCGCGCGGCGGGGTACGCATGGCGAAATAGAGCACTGCGCCGCCGCCAAACATCAGGAGCATTACGCCGAAGGGGGCAACTGACCACGCGGTTTCGAGCAGCAAGGAGCCTTCAATCTGAGTGGCTTCGCGGCCATGGCGCCGGCGGTATTTCATGGCGAAGACCGCGATTACCACGAAAATCAGGACCGTCATCACCACCGAAACAACCGTGCAGAAGATGAACAGCCAATCTTCGTAGCGCGCATGCACCGACGCCGCTGTCGGCCAAAATGGAAGATTATCGAACATAGTGAGAGCTGCCTTGCCTCCTGTTTTCGTAATCCGAACCACGGCGGAACAAGAACAGCAGTCCGGCTCCCATAAAAAGTATGGTGGCGCCCCCGGCCAGTTGCAGAATCCGGCCTACCATTGCGTTGTACTTCCCGGTCACCGGGTCGTAGTGAAAGCAGTACAAAATGACCGCGTCAGCCAGGTTTCCAATCTTGTTGTTTGAAGCCTGAATCAGCGCCAGGCGCAGATCGCGCGGCGGAAAATCCACGCCGTAGTAGTACTGCGCCAGCTTACCGCTCGGGGTGGCGACCATGATGGCCGTGGCATGGGCGAACTGGTCGTTCTTCTTGTCGTATTGATAGCCAAAGCCCGCTGCCTTGGTCAGCGCCGTAATCGATTCCTGCGAACCAGTCAGGAAGTGCCAGCCTTCAGCGGCGCCCGGACGCTTGTAGCGCGAAAGGATCTCGGCTTTCTTGGCTGCGGCAACCTGCGGAGTATCGCGCGGATCGAAGCTCACGGTCACGATTTCAAACTGCTCGCCCACATTGAACTTCAGGACTTTCAGCGCGCTCTCAAGCCCAACCAGAAGTTCGGGACACAGCATGGGGCAGCGGTAGTAAACAAAGCTGAGAACAACCGGCTTCGAGCCGAAGTAGTCGCCCAGTTTAACTGTTTTCCCGCTCTCGTCGCGAAATTCCAGATTGAGCGGAAGCTGTTCATTTAAGCGCTGCTCAACGCCGACATTCTCCAAGCCCTTCGGCTTTACGTCAGGAGGGATAGCAACCGGGCTGGTGCCCATGCTCTGCGCGAAAGCTGAAGAGGAGAGAATAAGGACCACTGCTAGGCTGGCCAGAACGCCCATTCGGCGCCCTTTCTGCGCCCGGTCGCTCAGGGCAGGCTCCGTGCCTCTATTGAGAAGATTGCGGGGGAACGAGCGTCCCCGCCCGTTCAACACCGAAAGCCGGATCGAATTGTTGAATCTACTGCTCACTACTTTTTACCCTTCTGTTGTGTCTGAGATAGCGGCTGGTTGCTGGTGTCAGAGGCTTCCGCGGCTGCCCGCGCGAGGTTCGGCGGAGCCAGCGGCCTGGTCCCGGCCTGCGGAGTTGTCGGCAGTCCGCGTTGCGCAATCAACTGCATGGCCTGCGTAATCGGGATGTGCGCAACCCCAGTTTTCTCATCCACCCAACCGTAGCTGTTGAGCTTTTCTTCCTCGCCGTATCGAAATCCGTCTAGTTCGGTGCGCTCATTTTCCTCAAGCCGTGGTTCGGGGAACTTTTCAATATGCTCGGCACGAACTTCACGAGGATTGGTTTTCACCTCAATCAGCGGAGTGCGCGGCTGCTGGTTTTTCTTGTCGAAAGCATCGAGGAAATGAAATATCCCCCATATCGCGTAATAAATCAGCACGCCCGCGATCGCCAGCGAGATGATGAATCCGAATATCGGCTTCGATCCAAGGTCTTCCCGCTCAAAACCAATGTCGTCGTGATTTTCGTGGAGATGATCAGTCATGGGCAGCCCCCACATACTCCAGGAATTCCTGCGCATGCATGTCGTAAAGCGGCAGCATCGGCCGTGACCGCAGGTTGCGGAAGAACATTGCCATCCACAGGCCGCCGATCGCGATCGGCACAATCAGGTCGAGTAGATATTGCCAGTCAAACGTCAAGGTCTTGTGGAAGCTGGGCTCGATGTACCAGAACAGGTCGATGTAGCGCATGAAGATTAGCAGCACCGCCAGCCAGACCAGCGACCGGACGTTCCGCTTGAATGGACGCGACAACAGGAACAAAAACGGCAAAGCAAAGTGAAAGATCACCAGGCCGAGCCCGATGATTTCCCAGCCCGAGTAAAGCCGCCGGGCATAGAACCGGATTTCCATCGGCAGGTTGCCGGCCCAGATGATCAATAGTTGCGAAAAGCTGAAGTATGCCCACAACAAAATAAAGGTGAGCATCAGCTTGCCGTGATCATGTACCTCTTTCGGCTTGATGAGTGCGTCCATGGGCGGATACGGCAGCAGGATCCGCTCCACCACAACCATCATGCACATCGCGCAGAGGCACTGGCCGACGATGAAGATGAAACCAAAGATCGTCGAGTACCAGTGGGGATCGATCGACATGACCCAGTCAATCACCGCGAATGAAATCGAGAACGCGTACAGAATGATTCCTGGCGCCGAGATGGTGCGGAAGCGGGGCGCAAGGTTCTGAACGGGAGGCTTGTCCTGCTCCAGCGACCAGCGGTTCAGAAAGAAAGCAAAGATAAACCAGATCGCGAAATAGATGATCGCGCGCCAGAGATAGCCCGCGGGATTGAGATAAGAGTGGCTCATCATTTCCAGGTGCTTGTCTACTCCCTGGTAGTGCAGCCACCCCGGCCAACCGCCCACCGCTTCATGGTTTCCGGTGTAGAGATACGGCAATCCGGCAGCGACCAGTGGGATGAACAAAACGGCCATCAGTGGCAGCGTGTTCATGCCGGCTTCGAGTGGCCGGCGGATCACCATACCCCACTTTCCACCCGTCAAGTGCTGGATCATCAGGAAGCACATCGAGCCGAGCGATATTCCCAACCAGAAAATGAACCCAAGAAGGTAGGAATGAAAGAACTGTTCGCGGGTGGCGGGAAGCAACGCCAGCACCAGTGAAGCCGCGCCGAACAGGAGGCCAACCCCGAGCGACCGCTGAAGAATCGTATGCGCGACTTCAGGCGCCATGAATTCGCGAGCATCTGTGCGCACCGCGGTCATTTCTTCTCCTCGTCGCTCGATGGCGGAATAGGTACCGGCAGGGTCGCGCCCGAGCCTGGCTCCTCAAATGCCGGAGCAGGTGACGGGACTGCGTGGCTGGCAACGTCCGCCTGGGTCGCGTTCTGGCTCAACTGCAGTGCCCGAATGTAGGCAACGATCGCCCAGCGGTCACGCGGCGGAATCTGTTCAGCGTAGTCCGGCATCGCACCAAAACCTTCGGTCATTACCTCGAAGAAGTATCCCAGCGGAGCTTTGCGCAGGCGGTCGGTGTGATAAGTCGGCGGATGCTGGAAGCCACGCTGCGGAACCATCCCGTTGCCGTCACCAAGCCTGCCGTGGCATGGAGTGCAATAGATATCGAAGCGCTGACGGCCGCGATCCAGCACTTCCTGCGTGACCGGAAACGGCATGTAGTCCCCGGGGTTGTTCCCGACTTTACCGGTGTAGAAGTAGCTGTCTTCGTGATACTCGCCACGTGCCACCGTGCCCTCGACCGGTTCGCGCGCCGAGCGCAGATCGGGATAGAAATCACTTTCCGCCAGCGGCTTGAAGCGCGGCTGGTCGTGCATGTCGTTCCGGCAACCGGCGGTCGCGAGCACCGCGAGCAAGGCCAGCCAGAAAACTTTTCCACTTCGGGATTTTTTCAGGAGGAAGTGCGCCATTAGCTGGGCACCTCCGCCACCGAGATCGGACTCAATCCTTCGAGGAACTGCCGCGTGCGCACGGCGTCGTAGTTCTTGTCCGACGAAAAAATCACAATGAAGAACCGGTCCCGGGATGCCCCCTCAAATTGCGGCACATTGAACACCGGGTGATAGGGCATCGGCAATCCATTCAGCGACAACATCCCGAAAACCGCCGAGAGGCCGGAAAACAAAATCGTCATCTCGAAGCTCACGATGATGAACGAAGGCCAGGAATGCAGCGGCCGCCCGCCAATGTTCACCGGATAGCTGATGGTATTGATCCACCACTGCAGAATGTAAGCCGCCGAGCAACCAAGCAAGCCACCGACCAGGCAGACCAGCGCGACACCATCTTTATGAAAGCCGACGGCCTCGGACAGTTCCTCAACGGGAAATGGAGCATACGCATCCATCTTGCGATATCCGGCTGCGTACGAGCGCTGCGCCGCAACAATCGCATCGTTGACATTATCGAATTCCGCCATCAATCCAAAAATTTTGGGGTCCTTCATAAGTCGTGGACCTCCTCAGCATGCGCCACCGTGACTTCCGCCTGCGGGATCAGCGTCTTCAGTTCGGAGATCGAAACCGCCGGCAGCAGGCGCAGGAACAAGTACATGCCCGCGGCGAAGAAGCCTAGCGTTCCAACCAGCACCGACCAGTCATTCCACGTCGGGTAGTACTGGCCGAACGACGATGGCACAAAGTCGCGCGTCAAGCTGACGACCACGATAATGAAACGCTCCAGCCACATGCCGGTCAGGATGTCCAGCGAGATCAGGAACAGCCAGAACGGGTCAGTGCGCAGCTTTCGGAACCACAACAACTGCGGCACCACGATGTTGCTCGCCAGCAGCGCGTAATACCAGAAAGCGTAAGGCCCATGCAGCCGGTTCCAGCGCAAAAAGCTTTCGTAAGGATCGCCGCCGAACCAGTTCACAAATGCTTCAATCGCGTATCCGTAGGCCACGATCCAGCCCGTGGCCAGCATGACCATGGCGGAATTTTCGATATGCCGGTCGGTGATGAAATCTTCGATGTTGTAGAACTTTCGGATCGGGATGGCGAGCACCAGCACCATGGCGAATCCGGAATAAATCGCGCCCGCGACGAAATATGGCGGGAAGATAGTCGTGTGCCATCCGGGGACGATGCCGATTGAGAAGTCGAAGCTCACGACCGTATGAACCGAGAGCACGAGAGGCGTGGCCAGGCCGGCGAGCAGCAGGTAAGCCGTCTCATACCGGCGCCAGTGGCGGACGGAATTGCGCCAGCCCATGCACAGCATGCCGTAAATAAACCGCACTGCCTTGTTCGTCGCCTGGTCGCGCAGGCTGGCCATGTCGGGAATCAGTCCCACGAACCAGAACACCAGCGAAATCGTCAGGTAAGTCGAAACCGCGAACACGTCCCATACCAGCGGACTGCGGAAGTTCGGCCAGTAGGTCATGGTGTTCGAGTACGGGAACAGCCAATAGAAGAGCCATGGCCGGCCAAGGTGGAGCAGCGGGAACATGCCCGCGCAGGCGACTGCGAACAGCGTCATCGCTTCGGCGAAGCGGTTGATCGAATTCCGCCAGGCTTGACGCAGCAGAAGCAGAATGGCCGAAATCAGCGTTCCGGCGTGGCCAATACCGATCCACCAGACGAAGTTGACGATCGCAAAGCCCCAGCCAATGGGGATGTTCACGCCCCATACGCCGACGCCTTTGTAGAAGAGCCAGCAGACAGCCAGCAGGAACCACTGCAGGATCAGAAAGCAGATGGTGAAGCCGAACAGCCAGCCGTTGGTAATCGGCCGGCGCAGCACGATGGACGCGATCTTGTCCGTGATCGTGGCAAACGAATGCCCCGGCTGAATTACCGGCGCTTTATCCTCGCCAATTTCGACTTCAGTTGGTCTGGCCATGAAAATCAGCTCTTAGCTCTTAGCTCTTAGCCTTTGGCTCGTACCTGAACCGGTCCGGGTTCAGCTACGAGCTAAAGGCTAATGGCTAAGAGCTTGTTTCTAGATCTTTATTCACATTCCTCACCGCGCCTTCATACGTCGTCCTCGGACGCGTATTCAGGTCGGCGAGCAGGCTGTAATTGCGCGGCTTTTGCTTCCACTTCGAAACCACGCTGTTCGGATCATTCAGGTTGCCGAACACAATCGCATTCGCCGGGCACGACTGCTGGCATGCCGTCTGCAACTCGCCGTCTTTAATGCTGGTCGGAGTAAGCTTCCCGCCCGCCTGCGTCGCCGCAACTTCCGCATCAATGCGGTGATGATTGATTCGCTGTATGCAGTAGGTGCATTTTTCCATCACGCCACGGCTGCGCACGGTGACATCGGGATTGCGCTGCATCTTGAACTGCGGCGTGTCCCAGTCCTGGAACAGCAGGAAGTTAAACCGGCGCACCTTGTATGGGCAGTTGTTCGAGCAATAGCGCGTGCCCACGCAGCGGTTGTAAATCATGTCGTTCAGGCCTTCGGTCGAATGCGTAGTGGCGCCCACCGGACACACCAGTTCGCAGGGCGCGTTCTCGCACTGCATGCAAGGCACCGGCATGAAATGCATCTTCGGATTGTCGCGGTCGCCTTCGTAATAGGCATCAACCCGCAGCCAGTGCATGTGCCGGCCCTTGTTGACCTGGTACTTGCCGACGATTGGAATGTTGTTCTCAGCCTGACAGGCGACAATGCAGTTGTTGCAACCCACGCACTTGTTCAGGTCGATCGCCATGCCCCAGGCGAACGGCTCGTCTTTGTAGTCGTAGCCGGGATACAGCGTCTCTTCCGGGTGCGGCGCTTCGTCGTCGAACTTCGGCTCTTTCTGGAAATCCTCAAGATCTTTAACGCGGACGGCGGGCCGGAACTGGTCGCCCACATCCATCGTCTGGTATCCCTGCGTGCTGGCAAGGATGTACGTTTTGCCGAGCTTCGAAATCGATTTCACCGAGCTGGCGAAATATGGCGCATCGCTTGTGCGCAGCGTGTAAGTATTGAATCCCTGATAATTTCCAACCCGGCCTGACTTCTCACGCCCAAAGCCGAGAAAGACCGTGACTGACTGGTCCGGATGCCCTGCCTGTACCCACACCGGCAAGTCGAGATACTTTCCGCTGGCCAGTTCGAGCCGGACCATGTCTTTCTTTTCAACATGCAGGCGCTCGGCCATTGCCGGCGACATGAGCAGCGGATTGTCCCAGGTCAACTTCGTCAGCGGTTTCGGCAACTCCTGCAGCCAGCCATTGTTGGCAAAGCGCCCGTCGTAAACCGAGGGATCGCGCCGGAAATTGATCTCGATCATGCCCTGCGGGGGAATCGAAGACGAGAAGTTCGTCGTCTTCGGCGAAACCTGCTTCGGCTTTGACGCCGTATCGTCGATCCAGCCCTGCTCAAGCGACTTGCGCCACCACTGGTCGAAGTCGGCGCCTGAGTGTTTCGACTTCCAATAACTCTGGACGATCTCGTGCCCGGTCGGTTGATTTTGTCCCCCGATAAAGCCCAGCAACTCAATCGCGCTCTTGCTCTCATAAAGAGGTGCAATCAACGGCTGCACCAGGCTGACCGTGCCGTCATAGGCGCGCGTGTCGCCCCAGGCTTCAAGGTAATCGGATTCCGGAATATGCCAGTGGCAGAGCTGAGAAGTCTCGTTGTAGTGCGAACCGCTGTAAATACGCAGCGGTGTGCTGC
>DAIPJJ010000265.1:0-4272 GCA_036770325.1 Terriglobales bacterium | reverse complement strand
CACTTGCATAATAGGTGTGCTGGGGCGTTCTCTTTCTGCATTTTGCGAACAGCCTTACGCTTGCCTATGTCTGTACGCGTTCTCATCGCCGACGACGATCCGGCGATCCGCCGTCTGCTCAGACGGTTGATCGAGACCCATCCCGACTGGACTGTATGTGCCGATGTGCCCGATGGTCACGAAGCGGTTGACAAAGCTATGAAGTTGCACCCCGATGTTGCAGTCCTGGATCTGGCCATGCCAGAAATGAACGGATTCCAGGCGGCGCGCGAAATCTCGCAGAGGAACCCGAATCTTCCTATGCTGCTTTTCACAGTTCAGCATGTGTCAAAGGAATTGAACAACCAGGCGCAAAATGCCGGTTTTCGTGGCGCTCTCTCGAAGAATACCGGGGGTGAAGTCGTGCATGCAATTGAAGTTCTGCTGAACCGGCAGAATTTTTTCGAGTCTATTCCTAACGACGCGGCGGTTTGGTAATCACTGCGCGAAATTCTGAAGCGCGTTTCTGATTCCTTCTTTCGGGGCCTCCGGCATTCCTCCTGAGTTGGAGGCAGTCCAGGCTCCCATTCGGTTTGCCAGATCATTGATCTCGGGCAGCGGGCGACCGTGCAGAACTGCGTACACCAGCCCGGCCGTGAATGCATCACCCGCTCCGATCGTGTCCTTTACCGTTGTACGAAACCCCAGATGTTCATCCACCTGACTCTCATTACATAGCAGACTTCCCCTTGCACCTCGGGTCACGCTCACCAGCTTCAGATTGAATTGCTTCATTAGTGATCGCGCAAAAGATGCCTCCGAGCCAATGTTTATGCCGAAAAGCTCCGCCACTTTCGGGACTTCGTCGTTATTTAACTTCACTACGTTTGCCTGCGTTAGTGACTCACGAATGATCTCGCGGGAGTAGAACTGCTGCCTGAGATTAACGTCGAATATTCGCAACACCGTGGGACGCGTCGCCTTTAGAAATTGAAGAATGGTAGTGTGGGATTCCGCCGAACGCTGCGCCAATGTGCCAAAGCAGACGGCGTCAGCGGATTGCGCAAGTTCCCGCCATTCGCCGGTCCATTCCAGAAAATCCCAAGCCACAGGCTGAGTGATTTCAAAGCGAGGCTGGCCGGTGTTGTCGATTTCAACATTGACAGTTCCGGTGGGATGAGATGAGTCGCGCTGCAAAAACCGATCATCAATCTTCGCCTTCTTCAGGACGTCACGAATATCTTCGCCGAGCTGATCATCACCCACCCGACTCGCAATCACTCCCCTGTTACCCAGTATGTGTGAGGAATACGCGAAATTTGCCGGCGCACCGCCGAGCTGACGCCCGGATGGCAAGAGGTCCCATAAAATTTCACCCAGGCCGACAACAGTTGGCTCATTGGCCATGCGGACTCTGCCGAACTAACCTTTCTTGCTCTCCAACTCGTTGCGCGCAGCCGCCAGTTGCTTGCGCTGCTCCGGATCCACTCTTGGATAAGACAGGTCGAGTTCTTCCATCGCGTCCACAATCGCTGCCGCGACTACCAGACGCGTGTACCACTTGTTATCCGCCGGAACCACGTACCAGGGAGCGTGTTTTTTGGATGTTGCGGCGATCATCTCTTCGAAAGCGATCATGTATTCGTCCCAGTATTCTCGCTCGCGAACGTCGCCTGCAGAAAATTTCCAGTTCTTTTCCGGCGTATCCAGCCGCGCCATGAACCGACGTTTCTGTTCTTTTTTCGAAACATTTAGGAAGAATTTACGAATGGCGATACCATTGTGCGTGAGATATCGCTCGTAGTTGACGATGTCGTCGAACCGGTCCTGCCAAATATCTTTCCCAACCAGCTCTTGCGGTAGATGCTCGTGTTTCAGAATGTCGCTGTGCACGCGGACGACCAGCACCTCTTCGTAATACGATCGGTTGAAAATTCCAATGTGACCACGTTCAGGCAGCTTCAGATTAGCGCGCCAAAGATAGTCGTGGTTCAGTTCCTCTTGCGACGGCTGCTTGAAGGAATACACCTGGCAACCCTGGGGATTCACGCCTGACATGACGTGCTTGATGACGCCATCTTTTCCTGCGGCGTCCATGGCCTGCAAAATTATCAGCACCGCCCACTGGCCTTGCGCGTAAAGCTTGTCCTGTAGCTCGCGCATATTGGCGATGCCCTTATCCAGCAACTCCTGCGCGTGCTCTTTGGAACGCAAGTGGCCGGTGTGACCTGGATCAAAGTCCCGCAGCCTGAATTTCTTTCCGTGATCTACGCGATACGGGTCAGAAAATTTGCTTGCCCAGCTCATGCGCACTCCATCGTGTTGAATGCAATGGAGTTTATCATTTTGAGCGATTCGGACAATTCAGGCCGCATCGGCTGCATTCGCATTAATCTCGCTGGATCCTGGCCGTGGTACATTCCTTCCGGAGGCGCTGCAATGCTTCGCTCCATTCTGATGGCGATCAGTTTTCTTGCACTCACACCGTGCGTTTTCTGCCAAACCGGGACTGCTCTTCCAACCCCCGCCGAGGGGGATTTTATGTTGCACGATTTTCATTTCAAATCCGGAGAAGTCCTGCCTCAGCTTCGGATGCACTATTACACATTCGGCAAGCTCACAAAAGATGCCGCCGGCAACGCGAGGAATGCGGTGCTGGTTCTGCATGGGACGGGTGGATCAGGCCGGCAATTTCTTCGGCCGGAATTTTCAGGTGCTCTGTTCGGACCCGGTCAGCTACTCGACATCCATCATTACTTCGTCATTCTTCCTGACAACATCGGGCACGGAAAATCCAGCAAGCCGAGTGACGGCATGCATGCCCACTTCCCGCAATACGACTACGACGACATGATCAAAGCACAGCACGAACTTCTCGAAGGTCTGGGCGTGAATCATCTGCGGCTTGTTATGGGCACTTCCATGGGCTGCATGCATTCCTGGGTCTGGGGAGAAACATATCCTGAATTCATGGACGCGCTCATGCCGCTCGCGTGCCTGCCAGTGCAGATCGCGGGGCGGAATCGCATCTGGCGGAAGATGGTGATCGACGGCATTCGCCAGGACCCGGACTGGAAGAATGGCGACTACACGACCGAGCCTCGCGCAGCGCTCCAGATCGCCGCTGACTTACTCCTGATCGCGGGCAGCGCGCCTCGCGTAATGCAGAAAAAATATGGAAACCGCGACGAAGCTGACCAGTATCTGGAAGATTTCGAAAAGCGCGAGACCTCCGCGCTTGATGCGAATGATCTGCTGTTTGCTGTAGGCGCTTCCCGCAATTACGATCCTTCGCCCAACCTCGACAAGATCACCGCGCCTGTAATGTTCGTAAATTCAGCAGACGATTTCATCAATCCGCCTGAGTTAGGGATCGCCGAGCGTGAGATCAAGAAGGTGAAGCGAGGCCGATTTCTTCTGTTACCGATCTCCGATCAAACTCACGGCCACGGAACTCACACCGACGCCGCAGTGTGGCAGCAGTATTTGAAGGAATTGCTGGATGAAAGTCGCAAGTAACCAGGCATTCCACTCGAAGCTTTGTTATTGACCACTTCACCGGAAGCTGGTCTGCGAGATATCAAGGAAAAGGCGAAGCTGTCGAGGGCGGCGGCAACCAACTCCATAATGTGCTCGCGCCGGCCGGCGAACCGTGCTAATATCCCTGGCCGCTATGGCCACTGCTGCTTCGCCGCGTCCGCTCGTCTCCGCCGCGGCCCCCGATCGCACGTTCTACACCGGCATGGGCATCGCCATGCTGTTCACCGCTCTGATCGGCTTCTCGCGGACGTACTTTCTCGGCCTGATCTCCGGGCATGCGAGAACCATCACCGGCCGCGTTCCGAACACAACCGTACACCTGCACGCGCTGCTGTTCACGTCGTGGCTGGTGCTGTTCATTGTGCAGACGAGCCTGATCGCAACACACCGCGTGAAAGTACATCGCAAGCTCGGCTACTTCGGGGTGGCTCTGGCGGCGGCGATGATCGTGGTCGGCGGCCGCACGGCGGTCGAAGCGGCCCGCCTCGGCGCGGTCCCTCCGGGCAACAATCCGTGGAGTTTCATGGCCATCCCGTTCGGCGACCTCGCGACGTTCGCCATCTTCGTCCTTGGCGCCGTGCACTGGCGCAAGAACAAGGACAAACACAAGCGACTGATGATCCTAGCCTCTGCCTGCCTGATGTCGGCGGCGCTGGTGCGCTGGCCGGGCGTCCTGTCCGTTGGACCGCTGCTCGCCTACGTCTTAACGCTGCTGTTCCCCATTGCCGGCGCAGTGTACGACCGGTGGTCACG
>DAIPJJ010000264.1:0-4275 GCA_036770325.1 Terriglobales bacterium | reverse complement strand
TTGGTGGAGGCGGCGGGAGTCGAACCCGCGTCCGAAAATGTTACTGGTCAGAAGACTACATGCTTATTCACGTTCATGCCCTTGGCATTACCCAAAGACGTTCGCGGTCGGCGCTCAGAACGGACAAGAAACGCAAACCGCTAGCCTGAGATCTTAGCCTCTCAGCCCAGACGTAGCTGAGAAGAGCAGCCCGCTGTGCGACGTCCTTCGGAGGCCCACGAGCGAAGCCTCCGGGAACGGCTACCTACAATTAGGCAGCGTATGCCATCTGTTGATTGGCAATTATCATTTTGCCCACGATTACGGGTGTGTGCACCCCGGCATGCCTTCTGGCCGCAAGCATCTCCGTCGAAGCCGTGACGCCCCCATTTGCCGCCCATTGCGGGCGAGAATCTCGCAATTCGAGATTCTTGGGATAGGCCCTCAAAGAACTGCTTCCAATCTTAGTAGAAGAAGAATGGAAGTCAATGTATCCAAAGAATTAGATGCGGCGGAGGCTTGCTGGGACGCAAGAGCCGGCTAAGGCTGAGGGCGTCAAGAAGCCTGTCTTTTCCTTCGAATATTGCGCCTGTTTTGCCTTCCGATCCGGGGAAGGCTTCCCGCAGCTTCCGAGGCAGGCCAGATTTCGGCGATGGGCCTGCCGAATCGAGTGATGCGTACGGGTGTTCGGGTTCTCTGGATCGCCCGTAGGATGCGGTATAGATGAGCGCGGAAGTAGGATATCGTCAGCGTTTTCATAATCGTACTATCGTCAAAATCGAAAGCGGCCATTATCCGTGAATAGTTGATTCAATACTATGCGCCGCCCGCGTTGCTGCCCCTTCATAGCTTCGCTATGATGAGGGCATGAGTTTCGCGGACACGGCTGTCCTCTTTGTTCTTGCCCTGCTCTTGTTTGGGCCGAAGAAGCTGCCGCAGATCGCACGCCAGGTCGGGAAGGCGCTCGCCGAGTTCAGGCGCGCCTCGAACGAATTCAAAGCACAAATTGAGGCTGAAATTTCGCAGTTGGAGTTCGAAGAGAAGCGCAAGGAACAGGAGCAACAGCAGCAAAACGCCCTGCCCAAGCCTGAGCCCGTGGTTGAAGCTGTCCAATCCTCGCGCTATTCATTGAACGAGAACGTAACCGAGCCTGTGCCGCCATCGCCAGCTCCCGAAGTAGATCCGTCCGCCCACACCAGCCATGCCTGAAGCCGCAACCGAACTGGAACCGCAGGAGACCGAGCAGAACGAAATGCCGTCGATGAGTTTCCTCGAGCATCTCGAGGAACTCAGGACGCGAATTTTTCATGCATTGGCTGCAGTAGCCGTCGGCATGGGAATTTGCTGGTGGTACCACGAGAGGCTGTTCGGCTACATGCAGCGTCCAATCATGGAGGTGCTGAAGCACCACGGGCTGCCAGACAAACTCGTGTACATGACGCCGGTCGAGCCCTTCAATCTTTACCTGAAGATTTCGGCGCTGGCGGGCCTGTTTGTCACTTCGCCGTACGTGCTCTATCAGGTGTGGCTATTTATTTCGCCCGGACTTTATCGCCGCGAGAAGAAGTATGCATTTCCGTTCATGTTCTCGACGATTTTTCTTTTCGTAGCCGGCGGCTATTTTGGATACAAGCTGGTCTATCCGGCGGCGCTCGAATTTTTCATCGGGAGGATGGGGACCCAGTTCACCCCGATGATCAATATCCACGAGTACACGGACCTATTCCTGACGCTCATTCTTGGACTCGGGCTCGTCTTCCAGATGCCGATTGTCATTTTTTTCCTTGCGCTGATGGGCGTTGTCAGCGCGGGTTGGTTGTGGCGCAATATTCGCTACGGGGTACTGGGAATTTTTATCGTTGCCGGGGCGCTGGCGCCCACGCCCGACATCAGCACAATGTGCGTTTTCGCCGCGCCGATGCTGGCGCTCTATCTCGTAAGTATTGGAGTTGCATGGTTCGTTCATCCGACGCAACGGCAGGCGCGTGCCGCGAGAAAGAGTGCGTGAACAAGCAGGGATTCATCTTCGTGATTTCTTTTCTCGTGCTGTTTGCTTTCAGCCAGGAGAAGAGCTCCGTCGCTGCACCGACTCCTCCAGGAATTGCCTACTCCGCCGCGGCTGATCCAGCATCTGTTTATCCGGGTGGGAACGGCGCGCCGGCCTTCGACGCAAATCGCGCCATGCAATACGTGAAGGAAATCGTTGCGTTCGGTCCGCGCCCGATCGGAAGCGAGAACCACAAGAAAGTCGAAAACTACATTCTTTCCCATCTCAAGGGAGTTGATGTCGAGCAGGACGCGTTCGAGGTGCATCCCACTGAGGGCACCTTCCCGGTACGAAACATCATTGCGAAATTTCCCGGGACGCGCGACGGAATCATCGTAGTCGCCAGCCACTACGACACGAACTGGCCGCTGCGCGACAAGCCCTACGTCGGCGCGAATGATGGTGCATCATCGAGCGCGTTGCTGCTTGAGTTTGCGAATCAGCTCCGGGGCAAAAAGCACGATGGCTACAGCATTTGGTTGCTTTGGGACGACGCTGAAGAATCCATGAGGCTGCCGTGGTATGACCCGGAGAGTCTTTATGGTGTTCGCCATCTGGCGGAGAAATGGCAGGCGGACGGCACGCTGAAGAAGATCAAAGCATTCATTTTGGAAGACATGATCGGCGACGCAGACTTGAATATCGATCGCGATACGAACTCAAGTTCTTGGTTGTTGGATCTGGTTCTTCAGGCCGCGACCCAGCTCGGAGTGCAGTCACACTTCTTTGCTAGGCAAGGCCCTATTGAAGACGACCATATGCCGTTTGTGAAACTCGGGGTGCCATCTGTTGATTTGATCGATCTAGATTACGGCTATAACAATGTGTTCTGGCACAGCACGGAGGATACCGTCGATAAACTCAGCCCGAAGAGCCTGCAAATCGTCGGAACCGTGACACTGGAAACCGTGCGCCTGATCGAGCAGCGGTGAGCCAGATCAACAGCGCTTTTAACCGCAGAGTTCGCCGGGGGATGATGCCAGCTCGCGGAGAACTTTTTTGGCAAGACTCCCTTCAGTTTGCTCCGCGGGCTCCGTTTTTCCCCTGTGATCTCTGCGGTTAAAAGCTTTTGCCGTCGACAATATTCCGGAAAATTACAACTTCCTCTTTTCGTCAGTTTCATTTCTAATCCAGTCAGTACCTGAGACGAACTGGTGAACGAAACACTGCTTTGGGTCCTGTTCAACGTCTTTGTCGCCGCCATGCTGGTGCTGGACTTGGGTGTCTTTCACCGGCATGCGAGCCGGCCATCGTTGCGGAAATCGCTTCTATGGAGTGCATTGTGGATTTCCCTTGCCGCGACATTCGCGCTTCTGCTTGGACATTGGCAGGGACGCACGGCTGCGCTTGAGTTTTCAACCGGCTATGTAATTGAGCTCTCGCTTAGCGCAGACAATCTCTTCATTTTTTATCTTGTCTTCCGCTACTTTAAGCTCCCTGAAGAGCAGCAGTATCGCGTTCTTTTTTGGGGGATCATTGGCGCAATCGCGATGCGGGCGGTGTTCATTTTCGTTGGCGTCGGCCTCATCCGGCATTTTCACTGGATCATTTACGGGTTTGCCGCGTTGCTGGTGTACACCGGGATTAAGCTCCTGGTTCAGCATGGAGCGCAAGTCGATCCAGAGAAGAACCCGGCATTGCGAATGCTTAGGCGGTTCATGCCGGTCACGCCCGATTATGTAGGTGGTAAGTTTTTCGTTCGGCAAAATTCGAATCTCTGCGCGACGCCATTGTTCCTTGTGCTGCTGGTGGTTGAATCAACGGACCTGCTTTTTGCAGTGGATTCGATCCCGGCGGTGTTCGCAATTACTCTGAACACATTCATCGTTTACACGTCGAACATTTTCGCCATTCTCGGCTTGCGGTCGTTATTCTTTGCGCTTACCTCACTGATGGAAATCTTCGAATATCTTCACTATGGAATATCCTGCGTCCTGCTTTTTGTGGGCGTGAAGATGCTGCTCTCGCACTACTATCCAATCCGGACGGAAATCTCTCTGGCGGTGATTGGAACCATCTTGTTGGTCACGATTGTGGCGTCGGCCCTGCATCGTGACCAACCGGCTGAAACCGATTGAGTGCCTGCCATCGCTGTGGAATCCAGGCAGACCGACACTGTCGGGACTAGGGAGAGAAGAGCCTACTCGAATCGTATGTTTTCGCCGGTAACAACCGAGTGCTTACGGAACTTGGTGTCATTGTGATCGGGGAAGTCGGTGCGGTAGTGAGCGCCGCGACTTTCTTCACGA
>DAIPJJ010000263.1:0-4279 GCA_036770325.1 Terriglobales bacterium | reverse complement strand
GGAGATGCGCCACGTTTCCTGAGCGACCGAGAGCAAAGGGATGAGCAAGAGGATAAAGGAGGTGGCGACGGCAGCTGGCAGGTGGCGAGGCATGGGGGAATCTCCCGCGCGACTTTAAGCAAGCCCAGGTCCTGCAGCAAGTTACCAGCGGGACGATGCGCCATTGGCCACATGACCCTGTACGGCGGGAAAGCTTAGACAAGGAAGGAAAAACGGGAGGCTAACTTCATTAGCTTCAGAACCTTATAAACTTCAACATTGACCCCACGCAAAACGAGCTTGACTGATTTTTCCTCAGCGACCGAGGCCAGTTCCTGCAGTGCATGGAGCGCGGCCGGGTCAACCCGGCGGAGAGAGGAAAAATCAATTACCACCTCGCCATCCGAACCATCGAGCTTCGCCCGCGCTTCTTCCAGCGCTTGCACGACGCAGTCTTGATCCACTTTCAGCCACACGGCAATCAATGCCATAATGCACCACCATTTATCCAACAGATTGATGCGCTGCCGCGGCAGCGGCCTGCGCTTGGCACCTTCCCTCGAAGGCACTCCAGAACAATTCTTCCAGTTCGCTGACGAGCGGCATGCGCGGATTCGATAGCCATGAAGGATCGGCGAAAGCGGTTTTCACCAATTCCGGCATAGCGCGCTCAAAATCGTCCCGCGAGATGTTGAGTGCTGCGATAGAACGAGGCATACTGAGTTGATCGAGCAAGCGCTCGATGGCATCACGCAGATTGTTCACCTTCTCTTCCACGCTGTGTCCGGCGAGTCCCAGCAGGTCGGCGATCATGGCGTATTTCTTGTGCGCGACGTACCCGGGTTGGTTCGGGGAGGGCATGAACTTCGTGGGAACAGAAGCGTTGAACGCGATGACGTGGGGCAGCATGACAGCATTGGCCCGGCCGTGCGCTACGCCAAATCGCGCTCCAAAGGCGTGGGCGAGAGCGTGATTGACTCCCACGGAAGCGTTCGAAAACGCGATGGCAGCAAGGCAGGCCGCGTTATGCATCATGATCCGCGCCTCTTCGTCCTGGGGGTGTTCGTAAGCAATCGGCAGGTACTTAAAGGCGAGCCGTATGGCCTGCATTGCGTTGCAATCAGTGTAGGGTGAGGCGAATGCGGAGACTGCCGCTTCCAGGGCATGCGTCAGGCAGTCAATACCAGTGTCTGCGGTAAGTCCTCTCGGCATGGTCATGACAAACTGCGGATCCACAATGGCGACATCGGGTGTAAGCGAGTAGTCAGCGAGGGTGATCTTGCGACTGTGCTCCTTGTCGGTGAGCACAGCGAAGGGAGTGACTTCGCTGCCGGTGCCACTGGTGGTGGGAATGGCCACCAGCCGGGCATGGTTGGTTTTTTCCGTGGGATATTCCACCACGCGCTTACGCAAATCAAGAAAAGGAGCGGATAATTCAACGAAATCTGCCTGCGGCGACTCGTACTTGAGCTTCATCAACTTTGTCGCATCGATGATCGAACCGCCGCCCAGCGCGACGATCTGATCCGCCTGGTAAAACTTCAGCTCCTCCACTCCTTTCAAGATGACACCAAGTTCCGGCTCAGCATCAGGGATAACGGAGATGTGAACACGTGTTTCCGGCGCGATGTAACGTCGGACGATGTCCACGTGGCCAATCTGTTCGAGCGCAGGATTGGTGACGATGATCGTGGAGCGCGATCGGAAACCGCCCAGGTTTTCAACCGCGTTCATGTTGAAGTAAATCTGGTTGGGAACTCGGAACCACATGTGAGGTGAAGTCCTCCTCGCCTGCCGCTTGATGTTCAGGTAGTGATAGACATTCACGTTGTCGGTCGTGCTATTGCCGCCGCCCGTCCCGCAGCCGAAGGAAAAAGTGGGAACCATGTCGTTGTAAACGCCGCCCAGCGCGCCGATCGAGCCAGGTGAATTCACGATGATGCGGCCCGCGTTGATGACTTCGCCAAACTTGCGGATGAGAGCGTCGTTGCGCGAGAAAATCACCGCAGTATGGCCAAGTCCCCCAGCATGGTTGACGTCCACGCACACCTTGAGCGCGTCCTCCGCCGACTTCGACCGGTACACGGCAAGCACAGGAAAAAGTTTTTCGACCGAGAGCGGATGTTCCCGGCCGACGCCCTGGATGGGAGCAATTAGGAGCTTCGTCTTCGGTTTCACCGCGATACCGACCATGCGGGCGATGTCGGTGGCTTTTTGGCCGACGGCAAGAGGCTGCATGAAGCCGGTTTTCGGATCGATCACAGTGCGCGACAGGATGGCGGTTTCTTCATTGCTGCAGATGTGCGCGCCGAGTTCGGCGAATTTTTTGAGTGCGAGCTCGTAGATTTCGTCATCAATGACAACCGTCTGTTCCGAGGCGCAAATCGTGCCGTTGTCAAAAGTCTTCGAAATAATGATGTCAACCACGGCCATGTTGAGATCGGCGGATTTCTCCAGATACACGGGAGTATTCCCGGGGCCCACGCCCAAGGCAGGTTTTCCGGAACTGTACGCGGCCTTCACTGCGCTCGGGCCGCCTGTTGCGTCAATCAGCTTCACATCCTTGTGGCGCATCAGGTAGGCGTTGTCTTCCAGACTGTGCGATTCGAGGCAGGTGAAAACGCCGGCTGGGGCGCCATGCTTCACGGCTGCGTCGTACATGATTTGTACGGCCTCGCGGCAGCATCTCCAGGCGTTCGGGTGAGGACTGAAGATAACGGCATTCCTCGTTTTGATGGCCATGATGCATTTGAAGAGAACGGTGGAAGTGGGATTGGTGATCGGGATCAGCGAAAAGATCACGCCGATGGGCTCGGCCAATTCAACCATGCCGCGCTCGGGACATTCGCGGATGACGCCGACCGTGCGCTTGTCCTTGACGTAGTTGTAGACGAACTCGGTGGCCACCATGTTCTTGATGACCTTGTCTTCCAGAACGCCGAGGCGGGTTTCTTCGATGGCGAGATGCGCGAGATGTTGCGCTTTTTCCAGCCCAGCGAGCACCATCGCCTTAACGATGCGATCGACATCTTCCTGTGAGCATTGAGTGAAGACAGCAGCCGCGGTTCTGGCCTGGGCAACCAGTGTTTCCAGGTAAGTCGCGCGTTCTTCACTGATAGGTGAGCCGCTACCGGTCATACATCTACCCTCTTTCAAAGGCGGGAGCCGCGGTGCCGGCTGTCCGGCGACACGGAATGACAAAGACAATCTTCGTCGGCTATGGACGACTTCGACGGAAGTATGAGCGGCATTGGTGAATATGACAGTGAGCGAAGTCACGCCTGCGCGTGATTTTCATTTTTTCGGAGTACAATTCACCGCGTAAATGGCTGATTCACATCCATCTGCTTCGCACGACGACTCGCAAGATGCCCGCGAAGCGCCCGCCCCGGCAGCGATAACAGACCCGGCGCCGTCCTGGGGGCCTACTCAGCCCGGTGAACGTATCAGTCTGATTGACATTCTTCGTGGCCTCGCATTATTCGGAATCATCGCCGCCAATATGCGCGGCTTTGCCGGGCCGCTGACCTCTTATTTTCAGCCGGACCTCATCTGGAAGAGCCGCACGGATTTCTGGGTGCAGGCATTCATCGACACCTTTATTCAAGGCAAGTTCATCACGATCTTTGCCTTCTTGTTTGGCGTGGGGTTCATCCTGCAATTCGAACGCGCCGAGAAGAAGCATTCGCGATTCGCGAGGGTTTACGTGCGGCGGCTTTTTGCGCTCATTCTGATCGGCGCGCTGCACCAACTGCTGTTCTGGTGGGGAGACATTCTGATCAGCTACGCGCTGGGCGGATTCTTACTGATCCCATTCCGAAAACGGCAGAACAAGACCATTCTCATTTGGGCGCTCTCCCTGATGATTTTGCCGATCCTTATTGGCGCGGGTTATGGAACATATCGGCATATACGCACCGAATCGCCCCAGAAACTCGCAGAGAGTAAGAAAAAAGCCGAGCAGGAGAAACAGAAAAAAGAAGCGGAGATGTGGAAGACGGTCAAGGTCTACCAGACCGGCGGTTACGTCGCGATTTTCAAAGAACGGCTGGGAGAGTTGAAGCGTGAGAATATGTCCCAACCCTTCGTTGTAGCCATGACGGTGCCGATTTTTCTGCTGGGATTCTGGGTGTGGCGGCAAGGAATCATCCAGGATCCCGCGGCGCACCGCGAACAACTCAAGAAAGGATTAATACTCGGCGCCGTATTTGGGATTCCTGCCAGTGTCGGGTTCACCTGGATTACTCACATCATGGACATGCAATCGCAGACCGGCCCGCCAAGTCCATTAATGCTTTTT
>DAIPJJ010000262.1:0-4281 GCA_036770325.1 Terriglobales bacterium | reverse complement strand
GCATCTGAGATGATTGAACTTTGACTGGGCACAACCGTACCCAGTCCCATTTCACGCTGACGGGTGGCCCACACAACGCGGTTTTTTTTGAGCCAAATGTGCACCCTCCTTCCTGACCAGGAGTACAATTTCAGTCCATCCACGGGAACCCTACATCCGTAGCTCTTTCGCTCGAAAACCAGCCCTGAAAGGAGCACACCATGAGCGCACTGCGAGCCGTACCATTTCCTGAAGAAGCGCCGAAGCCACAAACCTACACAGCCAAAGCGGTGGCTGCGCAGAGCCCGACGTCGGGCATGGCGGCGATCACCATTCCCCGGCGTGAGCCGCAGCCGAAAGATATTCAAATCGAGATTCTTTTCTGCGGCATTTGCCACACCGATGTGCATTTTGTGCACAACGATTTTGCCGCGATCCTGCCTACGAGCTATCCGTGTGTGCCTGGACACGAAATCGTTGGACGCGTGGTCAAGACCGGCGACGCGGTCACGAAGTTCAAGCAAGGTGACCTGGCTGCGGTGGGATGCATGGTTGATTCCGACCGAACCTGCGAAGCGTGCCGGTCAGGTGAGGAGCAGTTCTGCGCCAGCCAGCCCATTTTTACTTACAACGCGCCGGATAAACATCTGGGCGGAATGACTTACGGCGGGTATTCGCAAAGCGTGGTGGTGGACGAAGACTTTGTCCTGCGCGTGCCGAAGAACCTCGATCTTGCGGGGACAGCTCCTCTTCTTTGTGCCGGAATCACGACGTATTCTCCGCTACGCCATGCCGGGATTGGCCCTGGGAAGAAGGTGGGCGTTGCAGGACTTGGCGGACTTGGCCATATGGGCGTGAAACTGGCGGCTGCTTTTGGAGCGAATGTGGTTGTGTTCACGACAAGTCCGAGCAAAGTTGCTGACGCTAAGCGACTCGGCGCACACGAAGTCGTGAATTCGAAGATGGACGCCGAGATGCAAAAGCACGCGAACACTTTTGACTTCATCATTGATACGGTGCCGGCAAAGCATGAGATCAGCCCATATATCAATCAGCTCAAGACGGACGGAACGCTGATGTTTGTTGGCGCGCCGAATGAGCCGTTGGGACTCGATGTTGCCGGCCTGCTATTCGGACGTAAGAAAGTCGCCGGATCATTGATCGGTGGCATTCGTGAAACACAGGAGATGCTCGACTTCTGCGGAAAACACAATGTCACCGCGGATGTCGAAGTGATCGGTGTTAATCAAATCGACCAGGCTTACGACCGCCTGCTGAAGAATGACGTGAAGTATCGCTTCGTAATCGACCTCGCGTCGTTGAAGTAAACAGCGCTTTGTCTTTGCAGGAACGGCCTCACGCCTGTGAGGCTTTTTTTTTTGCAAAACTTTGAAACTGATCGTGTGGCTCGGACACTCTTGTCCGAGAGAAGTACTTTGGGCGGCAGTTGGTCGACCTTCGCGTTCACTGTCTCAGTACTTTCCGATCTCTCACCGCAAAGCGCGGGACCCGTGGCTTGCCAAACACCTGCACAGGCGTGAACAGGAGTTCTCCGCAAGAAATTCGAGCGGCGAGGTTCGTGGTAAGAATTCCCGGACGCGTCGGGTGGGGCGCAAGCAAACACGAGGTCCTTCGACTCCGCTGCCCGAACCGCAAGCGGTTCGACCAGCTTCGCTCAGGATGACATCGAGAAGAGAGGTAGATACCGCTCCTTGCAGTCATCGCTTTCTGCGATAGCGGTTGAACTGGTGGTCACCAACTCGGCGGCAGCTCAGCCATTCCCACCAAGGCGCATTCTCCTTTAAAAATCCAGGAGCCATGAAAGTCGTGGGACGCTCTTTCGGCGGATTGTTTTTTTCTGCCTCGGAGGGTTGCTGCTCTGACGGCACAAACAGACCAATTTCGAGCGGAGAGATCGTGATGAACTTTTCGTCGATCAGGCCCGCGCGCGACATATAGCCGTAGAGCGTGGGGCCACCTTCGCAGAGGAGCCGCTCGATTCCGTGTTGCTGGCGGAGCGTGCGCATGGCCTGTTCCAGATTCACGAAAGTTCCTTCGCCTGCGACGATGACTTTCACGTGCGGATGTGAACTCTTTTTCGCGAGCCGCCGAGCGCCGGCCGTCGTTGTAATGATGAAGGTTTCGACCGGGCCAGGATCAAACACGCGATACTCGCTTAAATCGAGATACGCCGCGCCAGTTACGAAGATGTTTTTCTCCGTGGCGAGGCCCAGCTTCTGGCGCAAAGAACGAATCTCCGGATCCTCAATGGTGTAAACGGGCCCGCGATTTCCCATGAGCTGCGTTTCTTCGATCAGCGTGTTGATGCCGAGTAGCACTCCATCGGCGTGCGCTCGCAAGAAGTCCATGAGCCAGCGGTCTTCTTCGAGCTGCGAAATGTCGCCGCCGGTGGCGTGGCGTCCTTTGAACGAAGCAATGCCATCGAGGGACTGCACGAAATTGGAATAGATCCAGGGGCGATCGGCTGGCGGGGCGGGAAAGCCAAATTTTCCGTAGCGTTCGTAAGCGGCATAGTCCGCGCTCCAAGACTCGGCGTTGTCGAAAAGAACTCCAAAATTGCGCACGGAGAGATGGTATTGGAAATCCCTGCCAACGAAAACCGGCCTTCGACTTCCGCTCGACTTCGCTGGCAGCTTCGGCGAAATCGGAGCTTCGGCCAAACAAGAAAGGCTACAAGCCGAGGCATCCCGCCGTGGGTTTCGCGATTCTGAAATATCGCAAACACAGCGACCGTCTGGATAGTAATCCAGCCACAAATTCAGTGATGATGGATTTTAGAAATGCGATGTCCGGCGATTGTTGGAACTCTACTACAGAGTTTTGCCCAACAACGTTGTTGTGGGTATATACTTCGCCCTGTTTTAGCACTGCCACCACAGGAGGTGGAACAGGTGCGCGTTCACCTCGTCAATCCAAGTGAAGTTTCTTTCGGTACTGCAGTTATCACGCCCCGCTGGTTGTATGTTTTAGCAGCGGCGACACCAGCGAGTTACGGCGACCCCATCTTAGTGGATGAAACCCTGGAGACCCTCGATCCGGCCCAGATTCAACCCGGCGACATTGTGGGAATCGGCATCCACACTGCGAATGCATTGCGAGGATACAAAATCGGCAAGACCGCGCGGGAACGCGGCGCTTATGTAGTCTTCGGCGGAATTCACGCCACGCTCTTCCCCAACGAAGCCCACGAACTGGGCGGCGCTCATGCCGTAGTTAAGGGGGACGGAGACTTAGCGTGGTCGAAAGTGCTGTCGGATTGCTCTGATGGGAGTCCTCAGCGGATTTATGAAGGCGGGCGGATTGAAGCTTCCGACTTCCTGCCGGCGCGCTGGGACCTGGTGCCGCGCAAAAGCTACATGTGGGCGTCGGTGCAGACGGTGCGCGGGTGCCCGAAGCATTGCTCCTTCTGCTCGGTGTGGCGTACTGATGGCCAGCGACCGCGCCAACGATCGTCAGACATAGTGATGGAGGAAATTGTCCAGTTAAGGAGGTTGGGGTTTCGCTTCATTGCCCTTGCCGACGACAATTTTTATCCGGTCACTCTTACCGATCTCAAGCTGGCTGAGCAGCAGCACAACACAGCAAGGCTTACGGAACTTCAGAGAATCCGGGCGGAGCGTTTTGATTTGATGAGGCGTCTGGCGCAATTGCCGCCAGACACAATCTTCTTCACTCAAATCACCATGGAAGCCGCGGAAGACACGGAGTTCCTGGATGCCATGAGTGCGGCGCGCATAAAAGGCGCGCTGGTCGGGGTGGAGTCTGTGACGCCGCAAGGATTGAAGGATGTGTACAAGGACTTCAATCTTGCCGGAGCTGCCCTGGTCAACCGTCTAAAGACCTTCCGGCAACACGGCGTGTACGTGCTGGGCTCGTTCATTTTTGGATTGCCGAGCGATAACGCGTCAACATTCGATGCCACAGCCGCCGCCGCTGCTCAGGCTGAAATTGCCTTTGCGCAATTCGTGATGCTCACTCCTTATCCTGGCACTGTTGATTTCATTAAGTGGGAAAAACAAATGGAGACAGCGCCGGTCCACATTGGCGGCATACCCATCACTCGCCGATGGCTGATTCCGCTGGGATTGCGGCCCAAGCTCTATTGGCCTCATCCCACCATGTCGGCGGAGGAGATCCGTTCGCGCACGCAATCCGTCTGGGATAATTTTTACGGACTGAAATCCATTTGGAAGCGCTCCCGGTTCATAAAATCTTTGCGCGCGCGCCTGGCATTCGTTCTGATTTCCAAGATTTACCGGCAGATGTATGCCGATACCGGAA
>DAIPJJ010000112.1:0-14915 GCA_036770325.1 Terriglobales bacterium | reverse complement strand
TGAAGGGCCGCCCTGCACGTCTTGTCGGCCGCTTTATCTAGACGGAGCAAATAACGCCAAAGGCACCGCTTCCCCCATCGCCTTATACCCCGCCACCGACGGATGCAGATGATCATCGTCATACGCCGGCAACATTCGATCCGGCTGCTGAGGGTCGCGCATGACTTTGTCGAAGTCGATCACCGCGTCGAAGTGCCCCGGCGTTCGAATCCATTCGTTCACAGCTTGCCGATCGACTTCGGTCGTCGCCGGCGGATGATAGTACTCCGAGCCGAGGAACGGTGTGATAGTCGCGCCGAAAACCTGCAAACCCGCTACGTGAGCGCGAGTCACAATCTGCTCATACGCGCCTTCAATGCGGTGAACTAAATCCGCGTGCGCGGCTGCGGGCACTTCGCCCAGCCGAGTCAAACCGCCGAGATCGTTCACGCCCTCGAACACGATCAGATACTTCGCACCGGCTTGCGCGAGAACGTCGCGATCGAAGCGCGCCAGTGCGTTGGGCCCAAGCCCGTCAGTCAGGAGATGATTGCCGCCGGTTCCCTTGTTCAGCACGCTTAACTCGCGCGTTGCCGCAGACGCCTGGAGGCGCTGGGCCAAGACATCGGTCCAGCGGTCGTTGCCGTTCGTAGTTGTGCCGTGACCGTCAGTAATGGAATCTCCGAGAACCACAATCGCCGCGGCCTTGTCAGAAGCACGAACGTCAACTCCCGAAATCTGATACCAGTGATCGACGTGCTTAGCATCCGGCAGGTCTGTCGCCGCAACAATATCTCCATGCACGTAATAAGAAGTTGACCGCGAGCCGGGATGGCTGGTCTCGCCGACTGGCGCAGCGTCGAGATGAAACGTGATCGCCAGGTTCGAGAGCGGCGCGACGGAGTAGTCGATGGGATCAGAAATGTACTCAGCGCTGGCGGGCACGGTCACATCGGCGGTGCCGCCGAAACTGAGCGCACGGTCTGACGCTGGCTCAAGCTGACTCGATGCCGGCGAAACCGGCCGCGCAATGTGCACCGAAGTGAAGTGCAGCGGCTCGGTCCCGAAGGCATTCGAAACATGCACCCGCAGCGAAGGTCCGCCGATTGAAACATGAACGATTTCTCGCATCGTCATGTCGCGCATGTCTTCCGGGGCGAGTGCATTGTGAGGCTCGGGGATTTGCTGGGAGGGTGCCCAGGTGGCAATCCATTTGGAATCGCACATGGAGGGCGCGCTGGCTAGTGTGATTGTGAGTGCGAAGAGCAGAGCCGCTGGCTTCATCCCTATTTATTCCTTGAGCGAGGATAGTCAGCTTCCCAGAAGTAGCCTTTGACGCCATTTCGATCCGTAGCAACAAAGAAATCTGTACAGCGAAATTGTGATACACCCTCTGAGGCCGCCTTCCTAGTTGTGATTGATGATGGAAACCAGTCAGGCGTTGATCGAGTGCGACGCGGGACATCGTTTGCAGAAGAACATGATGATGTCATTCTGTTTACTAATGCGTGATTTGCAACAAACGTGCCGCGAACTTCGCCAGAAGCGGTGTCGTACCAGACATTTATATCTGTTACGTCGGGTCTCAATATATTAGGCAGCCAACCATGGTCAAACGCGCCTGCATGGGCCGCCTCAACCACCGTTGCGTAGTGATACTCAAACTTCTCATGGCAACCGACTGTGAAGCTCACCGCAAGTATCAGCAGAAATGATTTGAGGGGCACTCTTGTGCTCGTTTATTTTCCATTCACCAGCGTCTTTGCCGAATTCATATTCTCGTAGTGGTCGTAGGCCCGAACAACTACTACATGCTCTTCGCCTGAGTTCCCCGTTACTGGAACTGCGAAATCGTAATTCTCGGTCCTCGCGTCTGAGAGCTCACCTACCGGCTCGACAAAATGCCAATCGCCAGCATCGACGGAATACTCAGCCCGCTTGATTGTCGAGAATGAATCTGTCGCGCGGAACTGCACGTGAATCTTGCCGCCATCGATCAACGCGTGTAAATCCTGAATTTGCGGAGGTGTTGTATCCACCTCGGCGCGGTCGCTTTCGCGCTGCGATGAAAGCTCTTCGCCCGGCGAATGCGACGGCGAATCTGACGCAACCACCCTTATTGTGTACCCCCCGTCCGGAAGGAGCGAAGCATCGAAGGAATAGAACCTCTGGCTCAAATTGTCCTGTAAGAGCAGCCATCGGCTCTGCCCGTCTCCTCGGTAGTAAACCGAATACGTCATCTGGTCGTCATTCTGGTCGCGCACATTCCATTTCACGCCAATCGAGTCGCGATCGTGCATCGGATTCGGCTGAGGATCGAACCGCTGCCCGGGATCCATTCCCACCGGCCGCGGCGGCGCTTGATACCGAGTTGCCGTCGTGACCACCACATCGTCGAACTCCGGCGCCACATTTTTCTGCAAGTAGTTGACTGCGACACTATCCACGCGCGGTGTGGGTTCTCCCGGATGCAGCACAGCCTTCCACTGAATGAACCGGGCCGGCGGCGCGCCGAGTTCCGCGTTCTTTTGCAGGTCAACCTTGTTCCATTGGCTCCAGTTGCGGTCCGGATTGTCCACGTTTCCACTGCGCGCGAACAGCTCTACGTTTCCTTTGCCGCGAAACTGCGCGCGCCCCCACTTCGAGAAGACTTGCGAGTCGAAGACATCGCTTTCGTAGTCGCCCTCGGCAGCCGGCGCGCCGCTCAGCAGAAAAATCTTTCCCAAATTGCTGGTGGAGGCGTAAAGTCCTCCGTTCGGAGCCTTCGCAAATGCGGTCACCTGGTTTGCTTCGGCTTTGATCAGCTCGACATAATCTTCTCGCCCACTCACCTCAAAAATTTGCCCGCGATTTCCTGTTCCAGCCAGCAAACGTCCATGCTGATCGAACGCCAGCGCATACACCAGAGTGTCCCGCGAGGTCCAGAAGAGCGTGGGAGAACCGTCGGGCGCAATCTTGTAAATCTCCGAGCCTCCGGGAATCGCCGGATTTGCACTGCTCAAAGAGACCGACGACTGAGGTGGACCGTTGCCCTGCGCTCCGGGCGATGAAGCACCAGAATCGCCTGACTTGGGCGCCGGTACGTCAATTGTGATTGCCGCGCCCGCTCCGCCCGAGCGCTTTTCTCCAGCCGCAGCCGCATAGATATTTCCCGCAGCATCAATTGCCAAGCTGGTGATTTCATGCTTCGGCGCGCTGTAAAGCACAAAGCCGTCACCCTTGGGGCTAATGCGGTAAATCAATCCGCTACCGTCAGAGCCGGCGATCAGATCTCCGCGCCCCTCAAACGCCAGCACCCGAATGTGCGGCTCGTCGCTTTTGAAAAAAAGCGTGTGCTCGCCGTTCGGAGTTACACGAAAAATCTCGCCGCGATCTCCGGTCGCCACATACAAATTTCCGCTGTCATCGAGCGCCAGGCTCCAGATATATTTCGTCTTCGGATCGAAAAATACCGAGGATTTCCAATCGGCGTTGGTTGTTGAGGGATGAGCATCTCGCCCATTCTTCTCCTGTGAATTTGGCGAGCCCTGCTCAATCTTGTAAACCTTCCCATCCGGATCAGTAGCCGCATACAGCACGCCGTTCTTGTCCACGACCAGCGCCTGCACCTGCAACTCCTGCGGCTGAAAGATCGCGACCGGCTGTCCGCCAGGCGAAATGCGGTAAACACGAGCCGGGGCTCCAGTTGCAGCGTAAATTTCCCCATGCGGACCAACCGCGGTCGCCCATACCGCGCTCGATGGCGTGCTTGCGATTAACTTGAATTCCGGCGCCAGTTGCAAAAACCCGTCGCTCGAGATCGCAACGCCATGCGTAGTGCCCTTGAGAAAATCTTCGTACTTCGATTGTTCCCAGGTTCGGGTTCCTTCGGCAAAAGCAAAAACAGAAAACAGACTGATCAGCAGGAGAACTACAGGGTTGCGTTGCAAATGTGTGGCCTCTTAGCGGAGAGAGATCGATTGAAATCAGAGTAACACGACGCCGTCGCGGTGTTACTTGGAGACTTGGAAGGATGTCATTCCGAATCGCTTTAGCGATGAATCTGCTGTTTGTGCGTGAAAAGCAGGCTCTCGCGCAACTGCCTCCCCGCCGGTCGCTCAGGGCGGGCATTCTCCGACAAAGGTCGGGATCACAGCGGGGTTGTCACAGAGAGGGGCCGCTGACCACTTATCTCTTGCACACATTTCTCACTTGACCTCTGAAATTTTTAGGTCTAATGTTCCTCCCCTATCCTGAGCAGATGTTCCTCTTGAGGGGGCAAATAGTCCGAGAGCTCTTCTCCACGGGATAGTCTTCCCCGACCCCAAGGGCGCCACTCTTCGACGCACACGTGTCTTCAATTTCAACGGTCGAACCGCAGCCCAAAGGAGGCTCCAGTGAAACGAATATTGCTCCTCGTGTTTCTCGCTTCAACTAGTTTTTCAACCGTCTCTTCCGCTGTCACCTGGCCCCCGGGAGTGTTAACCAACACATCCTCAACACAGCCGTACTGCTTTGTCGGTGGTCGACAGTGGGGACAGATTACTTACTACAAGAATTGGACCTACAAGGACACCGCCGGGGTAAACCACGTATTCAGTGGGACCTCGTATCAGATTAATGGATCTCCTGCGAACTGTCCTAACCAAACCACCGGTGGATTTACCAGTACGTTGGTGGATGGGAACGGCACGATCACGCTCTCAACGAACGGCTCGTACGGAGTAGTCACGATCAGCGCCAACATCTTCCCCAGCTATCACATTCTGACGCTGCTCTATGATCCTCCGGGAAATCAGAGCGATGTCGGCGTCACCAACACCACGTTCTATGGAGTGACCAACAGCATAGGCACGACGTTTACCTCGGGTACTACGCTCACCTACACTACCAGCGGTTCCATCTTCGGCATCGGCGGAGGAAGCAGTTCGTCGGTCTCTTTTTCGAAGGCTTTTGGTGTAACCAACGCATTCACGGACACCATTACTAGCGGAGCAAGCCTGACATTGCCGTCGCACCGCAACCCAATCGACCACACAAATGATCTTTTTTGGATTTGGCTCAACCCCCAAGTCACTATCACCCAAACTGGATCAAACGCCGCCACCTACACTCTCGCTCCGCCTAGCGGCCAACCCATGGTTGCGGTAAGGGCGAGCGTGGCACAACTGCAGAATCCCACCGTCGCTGGTTTCTTGCCGATCTTGGAACCGCAGGTGATCAACGGCGTATCGTATCCCGGGTTGAGTAATATCTGCGCGCATCCGTTGCCGGCCGCGCAATGCACGCAGGCAAACGCATGCGGATGCGTGGCGAGCGACTTCACTCAGATACTCAACCAGGACCCGATTCGAGCCATCAGCTCAAACACTCCGCCTTCTCAGATCGACTCAAAGCGCTACGTTCCGTTGAATCCGCCGCCCTCGCCGTTTCCGCTGCTGGAACCGGGATCAACGGTTGGCTTCACTTTGAGCGATGCAAACCAAGCCCAGCAGACCCAGACAGAAACTACAACCTATCAAACCAGCTACACGACACAGGCGGGTGTGAACGTGCACTCAACCCCCGTGGATTTTACCCTGCAGTTCTCGCAGGCTAATACGTTCAGTTGGTCGCAGAGCGTCGCCTTAACTAAATTTACCGGGAGTTCACATCTGATGAGCCTTGATCTCGGTACTACAACCACTGGCTGCACCGAAAACGTGGACATCTACGAGGACTACGCGTATCACACGTTCGTCTCGGTGCCGGCCTCAACACCGCCCGCACCCTGTAACTCCAACTAACCGAAAGCAAAAACTCCGCCCTAATGGGCGGAGTTTTCTTTTGATGGATCTGTTCGCGGCCTATTTAATCGCGATCGACAGCAACTGCCCGCCTGACACTACGTAATCCAGCGGCGGCGTTGCCGTCTCGCTCACCGAAGATTCGCCGAGTACGGTCATGTCCTGCGTGCCCTTCATTCCGTCCATCACGTTCATAACGGAAAGCGGAAGCGCCGGCATGACTTTGTCGCCGACCATCGCTTCGGGATCTTCATTGAGCACAGAAACGTAAACACGATTGTTCACGTGTTGCTTGTTTAGGATCCCAATCGTCGATGCGAGGTCAAGCTTCTGGCCGCCCGACGCTCCGCGACGCGCGCGGTCGAGCATGTCGCCATCGCTGACCATGATGTGCAGCGTTGAGCCTTTGGACGCCGATTGCGGAATCCGCACTGGAATGTGCTCGATCACCGCGTCCCCACGATATGGCCGCAGCAGCACTTCGACAAGTATGTCGTCTCCCGGCCGCGCCTCACTCACGTCCGTGCGAGCGCTCTCGAGCCGTGCCCAACGCCGTTCATTTGTGACTTCGAAATCGAGTTGCAGACCTTTGATATCCGGCGTGCTGTAAGGATTGTCAAAGATACGACCGAAGAAGTCGCCTACAGAATTCGCAGCCAGCATCGCCGCAGGCTGCGTGCCATCGGCGCTGGCGAACATGTCTTGCAGCTTCACCTTCGGAAACCCATCGACGCTGATGTCGCCCTTCATGGCATATGTAGTTTCGTCGCCGTACTCGTTTACACCGTGAAGAGCGTTGTACACGGTCGTCGAAATCGCGACCGGGCTTAAGCGAGCATTGTTCAACACTTCGTAATGGAAACTCTTCGGCGCAGTGCCTCCATGAATAGTTAGCGTGACCGGAATCATTGCCGGTTCTTTCCCGAATTCGCCGAGGATTCCAGTGTGGCGGTCCTGAACGAAGCTACCCACGGTCTCGGTCGCGTTTACGATCTTGAAGGCGTTCAGTGGCGAAGGCAGCGTGGCCAGTACTTCCGCCTTCGTCATCGGCAGATTCACCATGCCGAACTGCATCAGCGGATGTCCGCAGGCCAGCAGGTGCTCAGCATCGATGTAAGTCACGGTGCAGGTCGCGGCAATGTTCATATCGCCGCGAACCAGAATCGCGCTAACCGCCGAGCCGGGCAGGAGCGGATCAGGCTGCTTGGTGTCACTTGCGGAACCAACGCCCATTACCGGCACAATTCCGGCGGAGGCGAATTGTCCGGCGAATTTCTGCACTGTATCTTCGCTGAAACCGCTGAACACCAGCGGCGTATCGATTGGCTTCAGATAATTCGCAAAGCCCTGGGTGGTAGTTGTAGGCGATCCCGGACCCGACGTCTTGGCCGCGAAGGTCGGCCCAGATTTCACCTGCACGGGAACGCTGGTCGGAGTGCTATCAAGCGCGCTGATTTCGAGCATCTCCGAAATCGGAGTCACTCCGGCAATCGGCTCCTTCGACATTTCGCCAATACGGAACGCAACCGCGCCCGCAAGCTTCCCATTGAAATAAACCGGGCTGCCGCTCATGCCAGCGACCACGCCGGTGTACTCGGCCTTCTTCCCGCCGAGCCGCACCAGAATGATGTCTCCCTTCGGCCCGTTGGCATTCTTCAGAATGCCAAGTACTTCAACGTCCATCGGCTCGGGCTTTGTTCCCTGAAACACGGTGTAGGCGACGCCGCGCATGCCCTCGTGGATCTGGCTCACGGGGATGGTTTCAACCGATTTCGTTGATTGCGCGTGACTTTCTGTGGCGTTACCGAGGAAGGTGAGTACAACTGCGTACACTACCGCTACCACGAGAACAGAAGGTCTCATTGTGTCCCGCCGGGACGGGCCTGGGGCAAGTCCCTGTTTACAGAATTGCCTCGCTATCTTGTTTGGCCGATGGGAGAAATGGCGCTTCGGCAAACATCCCAATCGCGAAGCTCTGGCGTCTATACTAGCATAGGGTTTTCCACGAGGCGCCTAATGTTTTCGATGACTTGCATTCAGAAGTTTTCTAAAGCTGCACAATTCTGCGCATATGTACTTACTTTTTCCATGGCGCTCGCTTTGTTCTCCGGAACGGCTGTTTTCGCCGCATCACAGCCGCAGTCGGGCTCGCCGACTGGGCAATCAGGGAACGACCAGAATTCCAACGCCCAGCAGAACCCGAATCAGCAGGAAGCGCCCCCTGAAGCCGGGGGGCCCAACAATGAAGCTGGCCCCTACGCGATTCCCAAGAAGGGCGAGTCCGAGCCGCCTCCGCCGCCTCCTCCGGAGCGTCCGAAGAAAGTAGAAGGCATGCCGGACTACTCCATCCATGTGGATGTGCCGCTGGTCACCGTGCCCGTCATGGTTACTACTAAGGATGGCCAGTTTATTCCCAGCCTTCACAAGGATAATTTCCGCATTTTCGAAGACGGAACCCAGCAGACCATTACCGACTTCAAAGTTGAAGACGCGCCGATCACGGCAGTGATGCTGATCGAGTTTGCCTCGACCAATTACTGGCTCCTGAGCGACACGCTCCAGGCTTCCTACATTTTTGCCAGCACACTAAAGAAGGATGACTGGGTTGCAGTCGTTTCCTATGACATGAAGCCCGACATCGTGGTCGATTTCACGCAGGACAAGAACGCTGTCATGGCTGGCTTGAACACCCTGCGCATGCCCGGATTCTCGGAAACCAACCTGTTCGACGCGCTGTATGACACGCTCGACCGCATCGACCGGGTGGAAGGTCACAAGTACGTGATCCTGATCAGCACCGGTATCGACACGTTCAGCAAACTGAATCTCGACCAGATCACGAAGAAGGTCAAGAATACCCACGACGTCACCATCATTCCGGTAAGTATTGGCTGGCTAGTCCGGGAATACTGCGAAACTCACCGCTGCACCGGGATGTCTCACGGTATCGCCAGCATGGGCATGAGCACCATCGACTGGTACCAGGCGGACAATGAGCTGCAAACGTTCGCCAGGTTGACTGGAGGAAAGTTCTATCAGCCGCGCCTCGAAGGCGATTTTGTCGACGCTTTCAAGGACATCAGCGGCGACATCCGTCACCAGTACCTGATTGCTTATCATCCGACCAACACGAAGCTTGACGGCACCTACCGCAAGCTGAAGGTCGACGTCGTTGCGCCAAACGGTGGACCGCTGAAGGTCCAAGACCAGAAGCACAAAGATGTGAAGTATCAGGTCATCGCCCGCGAAGGTTATACCGCCAAGCACCAGGTGGACTAGTTTCACGAAAACCCGGTGCCGAAGTTACGTGGAAGAGCGGCCATTTATGGCCGCGTTAAATCATGGGATCGATCAAAACGCGGCTCTGAAGAGCCGCTTTTTTACGGCAAGCTAGTGCACCATCCGGTCCAGCAAAAAGAACACCCCAACCCCGAGCAGCACCACCATCGCCATCTTCCCGCCTGGCTCCTTATTCACTTCCGGCATCAAATCTGAAGCCGCGACATAGATAGTCACACCGCCCGAGAGCGGTAATCCCAGCCCGACCTCATGCCTGAGTAGAACCATCGTCAGCACGCCCGCGAGTGTCGCGCCGCCCAGCAGCACCGAAGCTCCCCATGCGATCCGGCTGCTCTGCCCGCTGGCCAACATGACAGAGGCGACGGTAAAGCCTTCGGGAATCTTGTGAAGAAATACCGCCAGAAAAATTACCCATCCCAGCCAATTTGAGATTATGAAGCCCGAAGCAATCGCGATCCCGTCAAAGAAGGTATGAATCACCAGGCCAAACAGGACCGACACTCCCTTGTGCGCCGCCAGGAACTGATCGTGGTGCGTCTCCTCGCCGAAATGAAAGTGCGGCGTTACCGTGTGTTCAAAAAAATGAATGATGAGATATCCGGCGAGAACTAGCAGCGCCGCGTTCTTGCCGCCGAGCGCCAGGCTTTGGGGAATGATCTCAATCGTCGCCGTTGCCAGCATGAACCCCGCGCCCAGGGCAACAAAATATTTCAAATACGACCGCTCCCACTGTTTGCGGACAATGATCGTCCCGCCAAAAACATTGGCAGCAGCCGCGGTGAGCCCCAGCAACAGGCTGAGAACAAAAGGATGCATAAGAAGTGGAAAATAATAGCAGAGCAGAGAACCAGCGATCAGGCGTCAGGCGTCAGGTGACGGTAAAACAGAGTCATTGTCATTTCCGAACTTCTTTAGCGGTGAGAGCCTGCCCTGAGCGACTGACCGCAGGGAAGGAGTCGAATGGGAACCTGCTGTCCCGGAATGAACAGCAGATTCCTCACGCCTAAAGGCGTTCGGAATGACAGTGTCTGAGGTTTACCTGACGGCTGACGGCTGATGGCTAACGGCTGAAGTGCCTGTGCAAAACGGCACCAACTTTTATCTTTCTAAGCTTGCGTGAATGAAGTTATATTGAAATTGCTCAGCGGTTCCCACGACAACTGACCTGATGGCGCGACGCGGTGGCTCTGCCATCCAGGAAGAGT
This sequence comes from Terriglobales bacterium, assembly GCA_036770325.1. Lineage (GTDB taxonomy): Bacteria > Acidobacteriota > Terriglobia > Terriglobales > Acidobacteriaceae > Gp1-AA145. The sequence continues at coordinate 4,666 of DAIPJJ010000112.1, read as the reverse complement.
TGTACTCCACGCCCGACGAACCGGCGCGCGAAGAGCTTGAAGACGCTCGCCTGCTCGACTTGGACGCGGAGAAGGAATCGCCATTTCTGCGGGCACAAAAGCGGGTCTCTGTCCGCCGGAATCCTATCCCCAAAAAAACCGCCACGAAGCTGATCTGGGTCGCTATCGCGGTCGTCATTGCCGGCATTGCCTTCGCCGGCGCTGCCTCGCTATACGAATACAGCAAGCATTCCTGGCGCTTTCGTATCGATTCGAGTGACAACATTGAAATCACGGGCGTGAGCAACGTGAGCCGCTCTCAAATCATGGAAGTCATGGGCGGCGACATCGGGCGGAACATCTTCTTCATATCTCTCGATCAGCGGCAGAAGCAGCTCGAACAGATTCCCTGGGTCGAGTCCGCCAGCATCATGCGCTTTGCCCCGAACCGGATCAAAATTCAAATTTCCGAACGCACTCCGGTCGCTTTCGCGCGTGTTGGATCGAAGGTCATGCTGGTCGATTCCGGCGGCGTGCTCATGGACCTGACGAACCGTAAGAAGTTTTCTTTCCCGGTTATCACTGGGATGTCATCGGCGGAGTCCCTCTCAACGCGGTCGGCACGAATGAAGATCTACAACGAGCTCGTTCGCCAGCTCGACTCCGGCGGCGCACACTACTCGCAAGACCTAAGCGAAGTTGATTTGTCCGACTCTGACGATGTGAAAGTGATCACCAACGACCCCGAAGGGGAAGTGCTCGTTCACCTTGGATCATCGGAATTCCTCAATCGTTTCAAGATTTACGTCGCGCACTTGCGCGAGTGGCGGCAGCAATTTCCCAAACTCGAATCCGTGGATCTGCGCTATGACCAGCAGATCATCGTAAATCCAGACTTCCAGGGCCCGGTGCACCGTCCAGGTATCACGCCGGCGGCTGCGAAGGCCGCGATTGCAGCCGGAGTAAAACCAAGCGCTCTCATCGTCCGCGAGCCGTCGAGGTCTTCTCCCGCGCAAATCGTGCCGCTGGCCCCGACAAAAAAGAAGTCTGAAAAGGTGGTAGTCGCACGCAAGAACCCGGCGCCGGCGAAAAATGGGCCCCGCGAATCTCATTTCAAAAGACCTGTTGCGGCGAGACACGCTGCTGTCAAGGCAGCTCACCCAACGACACTTGTAAAGCAGCAGCGGGCTTCATCTTTGAGGAAGCCCAGCCCTGCAGTAGCGAAAGGACAGGAACCCCGTTAACGATGCCGAAGCCGAACGAACAATTCTTGACCGCAATCGACGTCGGAAGCGCCAAGACCTGCGTGCTGGTAGTTGAGATCACGGAAAACGGCCTGCGTTATCGTGGCCATGGTCTAGCCGACTCGCGCGGATCGCGCAAAGGCATCATTGTCGATCTCGAAAAAGCCGTCGCTTCCGTCCAGAAAGCTGTCGAACGCGCTGAAGACAGCGCAGGAATTCCGATCGAGAACGCAATCCTGGGTGTGTCTGGATCGCACGTCCGCGGCGTGAATACACATGGCGGCCTGATCTTCAACCGGTCACGCGAAATTGGCCGCGAGGAAATTCGCCTTGCGGTCGATAAAGCTCGCGCCATTCCGCTGCCGCCCGACCGCGAAGCCCTTCATCTGCTGCCGCAGGAGTTCATCCTCGACGAGCAGCACGGCGTGCACGATCCTCTCGGCATGATCGCAACGCGACTTGAAGTCCGCGTGCACATGATTACCGCGGCGACCTCGGCCATTCAGAACGTGATCACCGCCGTGAACCGCGCGGGCGTGCACGTTGACGACACAGTTTTCGAGCCGCTCGCCTGCGCCGATTCTACTTTGCGCTCCGACGAGCGCGAACTGGGCATCTGTCTCGCCGATATCGGCGCCGGATCGACGAACCTGATCGTGATCCAGGAAGGCGCAGTCGCGCACAGCGCAGTGCTGCCGGTCGGCGGCGATCACTTCACCAGCGATCTTTCCGTCGGGCTCTGCACGCCATTGATCGAGTCCGAAAAAATCAAAAAGCTTTTCGGCAACGCGATCGTCACATTGATTCCCGAGGGGAACGAGGTCGAAGTGCCTTCGGTTGGAGATCGGCCTTCGCGCATGGTTTCGCAGCGCATGGTAGGCGAAATTCTCGAACCACGTGCTCGCGAAATTTTCGAGATGCTGCGTGAAAACCTGCGCCAGGCCGGCATGCTCGAGGTCTGCGCCGCCGGGGTCGTGCTCAGTGGCGGTGGCTCTCGCCTCCCCGGCCTCATGGATATAGCGGATTCGGTGCTGCGCAAGCCGGTGCGCATGGCATGGCCTGTGCCGATTGCCAAAATGCCGTCGCTCCTGGCAGAACCGGAATTCGCGACCGTGCTGGGCCTGGCCGTCTATGGCGCCCGCGCCCGCAGCGCAAGGGGAATCCAGGACGACCGCTGGAGTTCGAGGCTGAAATCGATGTTAGTGGGAAAAGGAGCATGAGGCAGTTGTCAGTTGCCAGTTACCAGTGGGTCGTGAATTGACAACCCGGCAGCTCCGTAGGAGCGAAATGAAATAGCCCAGCACGTAAGTGCTGGGTGAGACGGACAGTACGACAAAGTCCCGTAGGGACGGCACTATTTCGAAAGCGCGAAGGCCAACGACCAACGACGCACGACCAACGACGATTACGAGGTGAGTAATGAAGAAGGAAAGCAGCAACGAAATTCGCATCAGCTACAACGATGACACCCGCAACGATGCTCGCATAAAAGTGATCGGCGTTGGTGGTGGCGGCGGCAACGCCGTAAATCGCATGATCGACGCCGGCATGGACGGCATCGAGTTCATCGTCGCAAACACTGACTTGCAGGCGCTGCGCATGTCGCGCGCTCCCGTAAAAATTCAGCTCGGCGTGAAGCTCACGAACGGCCTGGGCGCCGGCGCAAATCCTGAAATCGGCCGTAAGGCTGCGCTCGAAGATTCCGACAAGATTATCGAGGCCCTCGAAGGCGCCGACATGGTGTTCGTCACTACCGGTCTTGGTGGCGGTACCGGAACCGGCGCTGCCCCGATCATTGCGTCACTCGCGAGCGAAATGGGTGCGCTGACCGTCGCAGTCGTGACCAAGCCGTTCGCGTTTGAGGGCAAGCGGCGCATGCAACAGGCTGATCGCGGCGTTGCCGAATTGATGGACTCAATCGACACGACCATCGTCATTCCCAACGAAAAGCTGCTCGCCGTCGCGCAGGACGCCGGCTTTTTCGAATCCTTCCGCGTCGCTGACGACATCCTTCGCCAGGGCGTGCAGGGAATCTCTGACATCATCACCATTCCCGGCATCATCAATCGCGACTTTGCTGACGTGAAGGCGATCATGGCGCGCATGGGATATGCCGTGATGGGCACCGCCAGCGCCAACGGTTCCCGCCGCGCGACTGAAGCTGCGCAAAAAGCCATTGCATCGCCGCTGCTCGAAGCCGGAGCAATCGATGGCGCTCGCGGCATCCTGATTAACATCACCGGTTCGGCCTCGCTTAAGCTGGCCGAAGTGCAGGAAGCCTGCAGCATCATTCAAAGTGCGGCGCACGAAGATGCCAACATCATCTTCGGTGCCGTGCTCGACGAGAAGATGAAGGACGCGGTCAAGATCACGGTCATCGCCACCGGATTCAAAGATGAAGACAGGCCCCGCCGCAGAGTCGAATCGACCGGCTTCACGGTGAACACCGAAGCCGACGATTTCGATATCGAGCCAACTCCGCCGCCGATGGTGATGGAAGCCGCGGAGCCTGTGGCCGCACAACCGCCGGCACCGGGAGGAGAAGTCATCTCACTCGACAACATGCGCACCGCGATGATCGCGAACTTCGAGCAGGCAGACCTGGACGTTCCGGCGTTCCTGCGCAAACGTGGCGACGCAGTGTAGTCAGAACTTCAGATGAGTGGCCCCACTCTACGCGCTGTTTGTAGGGTGGGGTCTTTCTCTTCATCAGCGATGAACGTTGGGCGAGCAATTCCGGGAAGGGCACGAGTTTACTCGTGCCGAAGAAGTCACATCCGACTTAACCCCGAGTGGGCGTCAGCCCACGAGGAACGAGTGGGCGTCAGCCCACGAGGAACGACGCCGCCCTCAGCGGCTGAAGCCGGTCAGCTTTCCGTCCGTATCGGCACGACTAAAGTCGTGCCCTTCCCGATCAAGGCGGCCGCTTAACGATAGCTCATCCATCGCGAACGAATTCCTAACGACATTCAAATCATCGCTGTCGCGCACACCAGCCGGCGTCCAAACTACTGGAAACAACGCCTCTGATCGGCCTCTCTGGTACAGTCCCTTCAGTACCGTATCCTTGGTGTCCAATTGGCGAGACCATAGGAATCCAGTAGCCAGCAACCCGTGACCGGAACCCTCCACCGGCCTAAGTTCAGCTGACCGCCGGATTCCGTATGGCTTTTGAGCGTCCCGCGAACGAAGAAGAGCCGGTTTGCAGCGCCTGGCAGCGTCTGGTTCAAGCTGCCCTTATTTTCTTCCTCGCCGTCATCATCCTTATTCTGGCGCACTACTTTCTCACGCCAAACTCGAAAGCTCTGCAGCAGCAGATTCGTACCCTTTCAGACCAGGTCGCGCAACTGAAGCAGGAACAGGCCATGCCTTCGCTGGTCCTGAATAGGTATCGCAATTCGATCTGCTACATTTTCGGGATTTATGAAGTCGGCTTTCCCAAT